>CAYZAF010000529.1:0-7879 GCA_964476435.1 uncultured Syntrophaceae bacterium | reverse complement strand
CAAGCGGACGCACCGCGTTTGAAGGGTCTTTACTGCATTCCGAACATGGGGTTGGCCGAGCCTAACCGAACCCAAGACTATTCTCGAACTTCCTTCGGCCGAACCCAAGAGCCCGAGCCCAAGACGATTCTGGACACAACGAAGCGCCCCGGGTCGGTGGCGCTGCGTCGGTTGCGCCGGCGACCGGGCTAGCTTTTGATCCTGTCGAGCGTCTCGAAGTAGGCCTCGATCCTCGTCCTCACCTGGGTCTCCGAGTAGAACCTCGGGTCCCCCATGTCGCTTTCGAATACGAGGGCAGGGATGCCGGTCCTTTTCGTGAGGATCTCCTTAAGGGTAGGCACGGCGAAAGAGACGGCCTTGCAGCTCCGGTTCATGAACATGATCATCCCGTTCATGCCGTATGCCTTGAACAGATCGATGGCCATCTCCGCCCTGTCCTCGATGGTGGAGTTGGAGAACCGGTTGAGGTAGTTCTCAGACAGGGTCACGAGGGGATCTTTTGCGAGGTCGAAATCGAGGCTCCAGGCATGCACGTAAAGGGAGGTAAGAATGACGCCTCCGTATGAGCCGAGGAGGCTCGCGTGGTCCCTGAACTTGAACCAGACGGGAAGGTTCTCCCAATAGAGCCGGTACCTCTCGTTCGGGAGCACGCCGATGCCTTTCGCCACTTTTTCTTCCATGATCTCGTCGCAGAGGGTCCGGTAGTACTCTGTGCACTCCGGCGTGCCCCTCCGGTAGACCGTAATGGCCATGGCGATGAGGGCGTCGAAGATATTTATCGGAGAGGGCTTGTATTGTGCCATATCGAGGAATTTCTTATAGAGAACGCTCGCCTCGGCAGAATGGCGCAATACCTCTCTCAACCGGTCGTAGTCGAACTTCTTTCCCGTGACGCCCTCCAGCCACGCGATCATCTCCTTGAGCTGAAGCACCGTATACCCGACGATCTCCCGACGGGCCTTTTCATCCCTGATCCATTCAGGCGTGTCGAAAATGAAGAGGGGCACCCCGTTTCCGCGCCTCGAGAGGACCTGGAACCACTTGGTAAGGGTAAAGCATTGGGAATTGCACGCCATGAGAAGATCAGGCTCGGGTATGCCGCCGGTAACGCTCTTTCCGGTCCGCCTGAAGCCAAGATCAGACCGCGCGTAGCTGCAGAGATGGGTCGAGTAGCCCATGTGCTCCGTTGCCATGGAGAGCTCGGTTCCCATCCGCGCCGTCAGGTTCGCCACCGCATGATTCTCGGGGTAGATGGGGATGATGTCGTGGGCTACAAAAAGCTCGACCGGCGATATGGCCGTGGTGTAGCCCACGAGCTTGCCCTTCTCATGGGCATGGAATGCCTCGTCCATATATGCCTTGGTGATCGCCTTCGACATGTCCTTGGATCTCACCCTGTCGCTCACGAGGCATACCTTTTGAGGGATTCGAAAAACGCCTGCAGCCTTGTCCTGGCATAGGAAAAAGAGGCGGTCTGGTATTCGGTAACCACTGTATGGAAAGGGATACCCTCGCTCTTCATCGCTGCCTTCAGATCGGGCAGGTCGTATTCCTCGGACTCGCAGAACTCTATGTGGACGTAGATAATGGCCTTTGCTCCGGATGCCCGGTAGAGCGCTGCCAGAGCCTTCGCATTTTTGAAGACGTCGTCGTGGATCGGCGAATAGAATCCCCTCTTGAAATGCCTCTCGGTGAGGGCATCCAACGGGTCCGCGCCTTCGTCGACGCTCCCTTCCACGTAGCGGCTCCCTGTCACGAGGGTATCGGCCACCACGTTGAGCTTGATCTCGTCGAAGAGGTCGAAGAGCTCAGGGGGGTCGCACGCGATGCCCGTGAGGATGACCGGGGTGTAGCCCTCCCCAGGGGACGCCTTCATATTGGCCCTCACAGCCTTGAGCGTCTCGTTCAGCTCCTCCTTGTCCACCTGCATGGAGAGCTTGATGAGCGAAAACAACTGCTTGTTCGTAAGGGAGGCAGGGTTTTTCCGCTTCATGTCATAGAGCTCTCGCAGAAGCCGCTTGTTTTCATTGTGGATGGCTATGGACGCCCTTAAGTCCCCGTCCTTCAGCGTCATACCTGACCAGTCCGCGAGCGACGACAGAAGGCGGCCGATCTCCTCTTTCACCCAGTATCGGGCACTCTGCCGGTTGACCTGCCTCGGGAGGAGGATGCTTTCCACATATCTGTCCTTGAAGCTCAGCCTCCAGATGTCGCACATGTGCTGGGTCGTATCGCAGACCTGCGGCAGGACGAAGCCGTCGAACAAGTCGTGTTCATAGGTCAGGACAAGCTCCAAATTGCTCCGGGCCAGGGAACAGGCATTGTCCGGGAGCAAGCTGGGGGCTTTCTTCAGGGGTTTATGCGTTCCGAGAAGCGTCACAGGGAGGAATCCGAAGGCGGAGATCACCTCTTCCGGCACGTCGGCCAGGGTGCTCCCGATAACCCTCCTGCCTTTTTCGGCCTTCCACTCCCTTATGCCGGGGTAGGGATCCTTTGTCCGTTCTATGACATCGTCGAGCGCCAGCTTCTCCCACATGGGTCGTCCCAATGCAAAAATGTGCCCCTAGGCTAATGCTTCGCACAATGCATGTCAAGGGCAAATGACACAGGAAGGAAAGCACACAGAATCATTTGCCCGTTCGCGGCTTCAAAGCGCGACAGCTATGCCCATCGCCAGCCTCTGACAACGCGCCAGGTTGAAACCACCCCTCCAATGGGGTAAACTATAGGTGACTTGAGGCATGGGGGAAAACGATTGATCTCGCGCATCCTCCCCTTTTCCGTAACCTACGGGGCAAATCGGGTAGATGCGGGACAACGTTTCCGTGCATGCCATCGCGCAAAGCAGCCGGCAAAAGCCGGCAGCTGAGCGACGAGGAGACGAGAGAGGCAAAGGGCCTCCCTCCCCTTCCAGAGCCGCGCCCGGGCAAGCCGTTGACTCGCCGAACTCAATTCTGTTAAGGTTTGGGTGACTCCCATGGAAAGACAATCTGGCTGGATAAGGAGATCGAAACAGGATATTGAGGAGGTTTTCGCCTTCTCCGAGGAGTATAAACGGTTTCTCGACAAGGCCAAGACAGAGCGGGAGGCGGCCGCGTGCATAGAGAAGACGCTTCTCGATCATGGCTTTGCCCAGGGTTCTTCCGGATCGCGGGTTTATCGGGTGAACAAGGGGAAGGAGGTCATTGCCTTCAGGAAGGGCAGCCGGGATCTTGCGCTCGGAATGAGGATCATCATTGCCCATATCGACGCCCCCCGTCTCGATCTGAAGCAGAACCCCCTCTACGAGGACGTAGGCCTTGCCCTCCTGCGCACGCACTACTACGGGGGCATCAAAAAGTACCAGTGGCTGGCCATGCCCCTGGCCATTCATGGGGTAGTGGTGAAGGCGGACGGCACTGTCATCCGCCTCGTCGTAGGAGAGGATGAGCATGACCCGGTCTTCTCGATCGACGACCTCCTCCCCCACCTCTCCAGAAAGCATCAGGACGAAAAGAAGCTTTCCGAGGCGATAGAGGGAGAAAAGCTCACCATCCTGTTCGGCAGTATTCCCCTCCTCGGGGAAGAGAAAGAGCCCGTGAAGAAGGCGGTGCTCGCCCTCCTCGATGGGCGATATGGCCTGTCGGAAGAAGACTTTGTCAGCGCAGAAATCGAAATGGTGCCTGCATTCCGGGCCCGCGACATAGGCATAGACAGGAGCATGGTGGGGGCCTACGGTCAGGATGACCGGGCGTCGGCCTATCCCCTCTTGCGGGCGCTCACTGACCTGGAGAGAGAACCATCCTGGCCAGTCCTCGCCATTTTCGCCGACAAGGAGGAGATAGGGTCCGAGGGCAATACGGGCGCTCAATCCCATTTCATCGAGGTTTTTCTGGAAGATGTACTGGAAGGCCTCAAGGTGGCCGACTCGGGAAAGTACATGCGGCGCATCCTCTTCCGATCGAAGGCGATCAGCGCCGACGTGAACGGCGCCATGAATCCCACGTATCAGGAAGTGCACGAAAAACAGAATGCCTGCTACCTTGGAGAAGGCATCTGCGTCACGAAGTTCACCGGCCACGGTGGCAAGGTGGGAGCCAATGATGCCCATGCGGAATACGTCGCAGAGATACGGCAACTCTTCGCGAAGGAGGACATAATCTGGCAGACAGGGGAGCTGGGAAAGATCGATGAGGGAGGGGGCGGAACGGTAGCCAAGTTCCTTGCCGAATACGGCATGGATATCATAGACATGGGCGCCCCGATTCTCACCATGCATTCGCCCTTCGAAATATCCAGCAAACTTGACATATTCGAGTCATATCGGGCTTTCAAAGCATTCTTTTTGTCGCAAAGCACGGAGGCAACAGGGAAATGATGGAAGACGAAACGCTCAAGGTGCCGGAGATACTTCCGCTGCTCCCGGTCCGGGACATGGTCATGTATCCGGCGGTAACCCTGCCGCTCTTTCTGGGCAGGGAGATGTCGATAAATGCCGTAGAAAAATCGCTCTCCAAGGACAGGCTGATCCTCGTGGCTGCGCAGAAAGACCTCACCGATGAAGACCCGCTCCCCGCGAGGATCTACTCCATGGGCGTGGTCTCCCAGATCATGCGTATGCTGCGCCTCCCTGACGGGAGGATAAAGATCCTCATTCAGGGCATCAAGAAGGCGTACATAGAGGAATACGTTCAGGAGCGGCCGACTTTCCTGGTCAGGATAAAGCCGGTCGAAGAACCGCTCATCACCGAGATCACCCTCGAGACAGAGGCGCTCATGCGCTACATCAAGGAGGAGATGGAGAAGGTGGTCTCCATGGGGAGGATGGTCCCGTCAGACGTCCTTCTCGTGCTCGATACCATAGACGAGCCTGGCAAATTCGCGGACATAGCGTGCGCGAACCTTGGCCTGCAGGTGGACAAGGCCCAGGAGCTGCTCGAGATCGTCGACCCTATCCAGCGCCTCCGGAAGCTCTCGGAGATCGTAGGGAAAGAGATCGAACTCCTCAACATGCAGGCGAAAATCCTCTCTCAGGCGAAAGACGAGATGACGAAGAGCCAGAGGGAGTATTTCTTGCGGGAGCAGATGAAGGCCATACGCTCCGAACTGGGGGAGACGGATGAACGGGACGATGAGGTGAAGGACCTGCGGAAGAAGATCAAGAAGGCGCGCATGCCTAGGGAGGTGGAGAAAGAGGCAAAGAAGCAGGTGGAGCGCCTCGAGATGATGCACCCCGATGCCATAGAGTCGGGCATGCTCCGCACGTACATCGAATGGCTCGTAGAGCTGCCGTGGAGCATTTCCACCAGAGACAACATCGACATCAGGAACGTAAAGGCCATCCTTGACGAAGACCACTACGATCTAGAGAAGGTCAAGGAGAGGATCCTCGAGTTCCTGAGCGTCATCCAGCTGAAAGGGGAGATGAAAGGCCCGATCCTCTGCTTCGTGGGGCCTCCCGGCGTCGGAAAAACGTCCCTCGGCCGCAGCATAGCGAGGGCCCTGGGCAGAACCTTCCACCGCCTTTCCCTCGGAGGCATGAAGGATGAAGCGGAGATAAGGGGCCATAGGAGGACCTATGTGGGGGCCATGCCCGGCAGGATCATCCAAGGCCTGAAACAGGGGGGCACGAACAACCCGGTATTCATGCTCGACGAGGTGGACAAGATCGGCATGGATTTCCGGGGCGATCCGGCGAGCGCCCTCCTGGAGGTGCTCGACCCGGAGCAGAACGTCGGGTTCAGCGATCACTACCTGAACCTTCCCTTCGACCTCTCGAAGGTGATGTTCATCACCACCGCGAACCAGGTCGATACCATCCCTGCCGCTCTCCACGACAGAATGGAGACCATCAACATTCCGGGATACACGGAACGGGAGAAGCTCCTCATCGCCAAAAGGCACCTCATCCCCAAGCAGGTCAGGGAAAACGGCCTGACGACAGGCCAAATAGCCTTCACCGACAAAGCCCTCGAAAGGATCATCGGCGAATATACGAGGGAAGCAGGCTTGAGGAACCTGGAGCGGGAGATAGCGGCTGTGGCGCGCAAGGTGGCCCGAAGAATAGCCGAAGGGTATGCGAGGAAGGTAACGGTAACGCCGAAAAACCTGCATACGATGCTGGGCCAGCCGAAGTTCCTCCCTGAGAATACGCTGCCCGAGGACACAACGGGAGTGGCGTGCGGGCTCGCGTGGACCGAAGCAGGCGGCGATATCCTTTTCATCGAGGTGTCGGTGAGGAAGGGCAAGAAGGATCTCATCCTCACGGGCAACCTGGGCAACGTCATGAAGGAGTCGGCCCAAGCGGCCTTAAGCTACATCAAGGCGAGGAGTAAGGTTCTAGGCATAGACGACGCTATTTTCGACAACCTCGAGCTCCATATTCACGTGCCCCAGGGAGCAATACCCAAGGACGGGCCATCCGCGGGCATCACCATGGCCGTGGCCATGGTCAGCGCTCTCACAGGGAAGCCCGTGGACAGGAAGATCGCTATGACAGGGGAGATCACCCTTACCGGCAGGGTCCTGGCCATAGGGGGCCTGAAGGAGAAGACCCTCGCCGCTATGCGGGCGGGGATCGACAGGATCATCATCCCTGAGGCCAACGCGAGAGAGGTGGAGGAGATGCCTCTCTATGTGAGGAAAAGGATCACGTTCCTTCCCGTAAAAGACATGGATGGGGTCGTCGGGGTCCTCTTCAAAGCAAGGGAAAAAAGGCTGCCGAAGAAGAATAGGGCAAAAAAGGGGGTGTCCCGTGAGAGAAGCCTCCTTCTACGAAAAGCGTAGCGGCGACAGGGTAGAGTGCCTCCTGTGCAGGCACCGCTGCCTTATTGCGGACGGGAAAAGGGGTATCTGCCACGTCAGGGAGAACCAGGGCGGGATCCTCTACTCCATGGTCTACGGCAATCCCTGTACGTGGCACGTGGACCCCATAGAAAAAAAGCCCCTTTACCATTTCTTTCCGGGCTCCAAAGCTTTTTCCATCGCAACGGTCGGCTGCAACTTCAGGTGCCTCCACTGCCAGAACCACGAGATCTCCCAGCTTCCCAGGGACGATAGCAGGATCGTCGGACACGCGATGAGCCCGAAAGAAGTGGTGGAAAGGGCGCTCGAGGAAGGGTGCAGGAGCATCTCTTACACGTATACGGAGCCCACCATGTTCTTCGAATATGCCTTCGATATCGCCAGACTCGCCAAAGATGCGGGCATTTCGAACAACTTCGTTACCAACGGCTACATCGAGGAAGCACCCCTTGCCGCGATAGCGCCGTACCTTGACGCAGCCAACATCGACCTGAAGGGGTATTCGGATGCCTTCTACCGCAAGGTCTGCGGGGCGAAACTGGAAGGGGTCCTCGCCTCTATCAGAAAGCATAAATCCCTCGGTATCTGGATCGAGCTGACCACCCTGATCATCCCCGGGTACAATGACGGGGAGGATGAGCTTCGAAAGCTCGCTGCCTTCATTGCAACCGACGTTGGACCGGAGACGCCGTGGCATGTCAGCGCCTTCCATCCCACGTACCGGCTCACCGAGGCCCTTCCCACCCCCGCTGCGACACTCGTAAGGGCCAGGGAAATAGGCCTCGAAGCCGGGCTCAGGTACGTCTACACAGGCAATATCCCGGATCTACCCGGAGAGCACACCTACTGCCACGCGTGCCAGAAACCCGTCATAAAGAGATGGGGATTCTCCATCACGGAGTACCGCATCGCCAATGGCGCATGCCTCTTCTGCGGTGCGCGGATGGACGGAATAGGGCTCTAGAAATAGGGGGGCGCGGCGACTCTTTTTTAGACTTTCGCCTTTCGGTCGTTTCCAGGAGCTTGCCCGCTAGGCGACCTTGAATTGCTTGACCACGGCTTCGAGGGCTTCCGCCACCTTGGCCACCTTGGCTGC
>CAYZAF010000528.1:0-2147 GCA_964476435.1 uncultured Syntrophaceae bacterium | reverse complement strand
TGCTTCAGCTTCCGCAGGGCCTTTGCCTCGATCTGCCTGATGCGCTCCCTGGTGAGGCCGAAGACGTCGCCCACCTCCTCGAGGGTGTAGTCCGTCTTTTCCCCTATCCCGAGCCTCATCCTGATTACCTTCTCCTCTCTCGGCGTGAGGGTCGAGAGGACCTTGTCGATCTCTTCCTTGCAGGAGATATTGACGAGCTCCTCGAAAGGCGAGGGGGACTTCGGGTCGGCAATGAAGTCGCCGAGCTTCGAATCGTCGTCGCCGATGGGCGTCTCTATGGATATGGGCTCGTTCGACACCTTCATGATCTTCCTAACTTTTTCCAGGGGCAGCGCAGCCTTCACCGATATCTCCTCGAGAGTCGGCTCCCTCCCCAGTTCCTGGAAGAGGGAGATGGTCACCTTCGTGATCTTGTTCATGGTCTCGAGGACATGGACAGGTACCCTGATCGTCCTTGCGTAGTCGGCGATGGCCCTTGTGATGGCCTGGCGGATCCACCACGTGGAATAGGTGGAGAACTTGTAGCCCTTTTGGTAGTCGTACTTCTCGGCGGCCTTCATGAGGCCCATGTTCCCCTCTTGGATGAGGTCGAGGAAGGAGAGCCCCCTGTTGAGGTACTTCTTGGCAATGTTGATCACGAGCCTCAAGTTGGCCTTTATCAGGCGGTTCTTGACAACCTTCAGCTCCCTTTCAACGAGCTCCATCTCATGGAGACTGCTCTCCACAACCCGGGCTTCCTGGTCGTCGAGGAACTTGACTCGTTTCTGCACCTTTCTCGTGATATCCTCGAGCACCTTCTTCTGCAGGTTGAGGTTCGTCAGCACGTCCTCTATCTTCGCCTGAGCAGCGCGGATCTTCTTTTCAGTCTGCTTTCTCGTGAACTCGTCCGCCTTGACCATGCGCCGCCTCATTTCCGCTTTCTTCTCGTAAAGGTTCTTGAGGCTGTTGGCAAGGGTTATCGTCTTCTTCTTGTATTGCTCCTCGTCCTTCTTCGTGTAGTTCATCTCATCGATGTTCTTCAAGATATCGATGATGTTCACCGAATCCTTCTTGATCTGGGCCACGAGCTCCTGCAGCTCTGCTATGGCCTGGGGCATTTCGAACAGGATACCCCTGATGCGTCCTTCGCCCTCCTCGATCCTCTTGGCAATATCGTATTCCTCCTCGGACGAAAGCAGGGAGATCCTCCCGATGTCCTTCAAGTATGCCCAGATGATGTTATCCGTCTTCTCCGTGGGGAAGCGTTCCGCTTCCTCCCATTCGCGCTGCTCTTCCTCACCAGTCTCGCTCTTCTCCTTGATCGTCTCGACCACATCGATATTCGACTCGGAAAGAAAGTCGAAGATGTCCTCGATGTCTTCAGGGGAGAAGATGTTCTGAGGCAGGAAATCATTTATCTCATCGGGGGTAAGGTACCCCTTTTCCATGCCGATGTCGATTAGCGTTTTGATCTGATCGAAGTTCTTTATGCTCATTTACTTTTCTCCAGGTGTAAAAAAATGCCCTGGCTTTTCAGAGGGCATTTTTACTACATAGGATATGCGTGCAGACTCTATTTAAATATAGCACCTTTTCCGCCCTTGTCAAGCTCGCTCTTCTCAGGCTGCTCCTCTCCCATTGTATCTGACGTTCCCATTCATGTGCAACATTCTTTTTCCTTTTTTTCGACATTCGGATAAGTGGCGGCGACGGCGGCCATGAGAAGGTAGCGCGTGGGGCACCCTCTCGCGCGAAAAACAGCCTGAAGAACATTGAAGAACACCCTTGACACCCGCTCCAGGGCCGTGCTATATAACGGGCATGCTCGGAAAAGAAAGCAGCAGAACCTTAAGCGGCGCCTGGTGGTGGAGCATCTTTCGAAGGTGAAACCGCCTACTCTTAGGCCATGTGCGGTTTCACAACCGCTCATGGCCTGATTTTTTTTGGGGTCATGGGCTCGTTCCATGGCCCTTTTTGTTTTCCGGGTAAATCATCCAGTAGGAGGGAGAAGTGATCACGAAGATACTTCTTGAAGAAAAGGAGCTTCCGAAGCAATGGTACAACATCCAGGCGGACCTCAAGACGCCCTTGCCCCCGCCGCTCAATCCGGCCACGGGTCAGCCGGTTGGCCCCGGAGACCTAAGTTTCTTCCCTATGAGCCTCCTGGA
>CAYZAF010000527.1:0-2069 GCA_964476435.1 uncultured Syntrophaceae bacterium | reverse complement strand
GACCGTATTCTCGATGCCGGTTGCCCCCTGCCTGGGAAAGACCATCTTCGGCTCGATGGCGAGCGTCATGCCCTCCTCAAAGGGGTAGTCGTGCTTCGGGGCGATGAACGGCAATTCGCTCAATTCCACGCCTATGCCGTGGCCGAGGAAGCTCACTTTGTGATGGCCGTACCCCAGGTAGTATGCGCCGAAGCCCGAGCGCTCCGCAAGGTCCTTGGCGTATCGAAAGAGCTCGGAGGCAGTGATGCCTGCGACTGCCCGGTCGAGGACCCGGTAGTGTATGTCCCTGCAGACCTCGTAAGCCCGGGTGAACTGCTCCGGCATGCGGCCGATGGCGTACATGCGCGTGAGGTCCATGTGGTACCCGTGATAGTTGATGCCGAAATCGATGAGAATGGGCTCGCCTTTGCGCATCTTCTTCATGCTTGCCCCAACGGGGAAGGCCGGCGAGAGGCCCAGACCCCCCATGGGCGAATCTGCCTGGCTCACGACGCTGCCCGCCCTTCCGCTCAGTATGTGCCACGTATAAGGCTCGTAGTTGAGGGAGCGCATGCGCAGGAGCCCTTCGTGGCCGAGGGGCTTGGCAAAAGCCTCAAGAATGCCCCCCAGCTCGATCTCCCTCATGCCTTCCTTGAGCACCTCGGGGATCTTTCCGTACACCTCTTTCGCGATGGCGGCGGCCTTCTCCATGATGCGCACCTCGAAGGGGGACTTCCGCTTTCGCAGGGCTTTCGCCAGGGGCGACACGTTGACCAGCTCAGCGTTGCCCAAATGCTCCTTGACGTTGAGCACCATATTGTAAGGCATCACGTCGAGCTGCAGGCCGATTCTCTTCATCCCCCGTACGTGCGGCCGTATCTCCTCGGTCGATTTTATGCCGATCACCCGCTCGAGACCGGACTCCCTCCTGGCCCGCGTCAGCTCCCTTCTGATGAAGAGCACGGGCTCGCTGCCGGCAGGCACGAAGAGAAACCCGTCCTGGGTAGTGCCGGAAAAATAGTAGTAGTCGATCTTGTAATGGAAGAAAGCCCCATCGAGGGAGGCCTTTTCCATGAGAGGCCTCAAAGCATCGATGCGGGCCTCTATCTCCTCTTTCGGGGTCAGGAGCATTGGAAAGTCACTCGTCCTTCCAGACGGGCTTCCTCTTCTCCATGAAGGCGGTAATGCCCTCTTTCGCGTCCTTCGTCGCCATGCACCCGTAAAGGTACATGATCTCAGAAGCCTTGAGGGCCTGGGCAAAATCGAGGCTGAGCCCTGCTTTGATTGCCCTCTTCGTCCATATGCCCACGGGCCTGCTCTTAGAAAGCAGGTCCGCCAGGAACTTGTCAGCCCCCTCCTTGAATCCCTCCGTGGGGATCACGGCGTTGACGAGGCCGATGGCTTCCGATTCCTTGGCGCTCAACATCTTGCCCGTGAGGAGGAGCTCATAGGTCTTCCTGAGGCCGATAATCTTGGGAAACCACGCCGCGGCCACCGGGGGGAAGACGCCGACGGCGATCTCGGGCTGGCCGATCCTCGAGCGCTCGGATGCAATCACCATGTCGCAGAAGGCGATCACCTCGCACCCGCCGCCGAGGGCCACGCCGTTCACTTTCGCGACGATGGGCACATCGATCTCGAGCATGCGCCGGAACATCTCGTGAAAGACCGAGATCATCTCGTCCACCTTGTCCTCGGTGTGGTCAGCCACGTCGACGCCGCTCGAAAACGCCTTTTCCCCGGCGTGGTCGAAGACGAGAACCTGGATGGAAGCGTCCTTCTTGGCATCCATGAGGGCCTCGTTGATCTCCTTCATCATGGATATGGTGAGCCAGTTGAGCGGAGGCGCGTTCAACGTAATAGTAGCGACTTTCTCCTTTTTTTCATAGGTTATCGATTGAAAAGCCATGAGATCTCCCCCTCTTTTGGTATGCGACCTTTCGCGCGTTTCGTACGCGCGGCAATGGGCACCTCGATCAACAAAAAAGGGGGGCCCCGCGAGCCCCCCTTTCGATGAACCTGCGTTACTTGCCCTGGGGCTTTCCGAGCACTTCTTCCATGAACTTCTCGTCCACCAGAGCGCCCTTTGC
>CAYZAF010000526.1:0-1638 GCA_964476435.1 uncultured Syntrophaceae bacterium | reverse complement strand
GATGGTGCGTGACAGCCTCCTCCCAGAACCGCTTTCGGCTCAGGAGGAGGTCGAGAGGATCAGAGGATCCGACGACTGCGACCTGGAGCGATAGCGGCTCTGCCGCTCCAACCGATGCACAAATGACCGCCAGGGTCGTCTTCCATCGCGACATCGCTCCTTGCGTTTATTTAACTCCAGTCAGAACGTAGACCCCTTTTCCTCTCGTGTCAAGAAAATTATCACGAAAAAAATCATGGAGAGAGAAAACTGGCAAGGAATACGAAGAGCGGGCCCTACAAAATCATTGCTCCCCCGGAGAAGATAGGCAGCATATCCCTCGCAGCGGCCATGGCCTCCATCTCCCCGTCGCTCGGGCGAAAGCCCGGTTGGCCGGCAGCTTCGAGAATCAGGGGAAGAATAGAGGCGTCGCTTGCAGTATTCAGAAAGATCCCCTCGTGGCTGAGTACCCAGCTCACCGCCCGCTGCACATCATCGGAAGAGGTAAGGGGCTCATACCAGGTGGTGGCCGTGCGAGTCCGCCCCTCCCACGGCCTGCAGGCAATTGACTTGATCGTCTGCACCGCGACCTGTCGCTCGGCGCAGAGGGCCGTGAGGCGGAAGAAGCCTGCGGCGTACGTGGTGTCCCTTGAAAGAAGATAATTCCAGGGCAGAAGAACCGCGTCGAAGGGAAACCGCTCCAGGCTTTTGCGGAGCATCACTGGAGCGAGAAGGCCGTGTCCGGTGACGCCGATAAAGCGGACCAATCCCTTTTCCCGGGCTTCGACGCACGCGGAAAGGGCGCCTTCCGGCCCCAGGGCAAGCTCCCATTCCTTGGGATCCGTGAGGTTATGGAGCTGGATCATATCCAGGTAGTCAACCTGGAGCCTATTGAGGGAGGTGCGGATACTGAGCCACGCCTCCCGGTAGGTCCGTTCCCGGTTCTTCGTGACCAGGAAGAACCGGTCGCGAAGGCTTTTCATCCAGGTGCCGATGCGGGCTTCCGAGTTGCCGTTTCCGTAAAGAGGCGCGGTATCGATATGGTTGACCCCTTGCTCAAGGAGGAGGTCCAGCAGTCTGTCAGCCTTCTGCTGGGTGAGGCCCTCAGTGATGGCGGCCCCTCCGAAGAGGGCCCTCGTGCTGGCATGGCCGGTCTTGCCGAAGGGAAGCTTTGCGATCATGGAAGCTCCTTTCCCTGTCCCCCGATAGTGGCTTACCTTCGACTCTATACTTCTTCTTGCCCGCTGTCAACGGGATCTCAAGCAAGAAACAGCGAACAACAGGCAAGGGGCGCTGCATCGTGCATAGAGACAGGCGGCATCGGGAGGTTTCGTGAAGGCCAAGAAGTAGAGTGTTGCAGTGTCCCGGGAACGATAAGGCCTATTCAAGGCTTGCACCTACGAAGAGTGAAGTTAGCAGCTTAGCTGATTTTATCGATTACCAGGGCAAAACTGCGGTCGAGCCTACTGGTCGAGAACGCGCCTAATAGTCCTCGCGATCTCCCTCTTCGTGACGGGTTTCATGACGAAGGCCCTGATCCCTGCGGCCTTTGCCGCATCAGCATCGACGAGGTGGCTATAGCCCGTGCACATGATAATCGGCAAATCGGGCCTTATGGCGAGAGCCTCCCGCGCGAGATCGACGCCGGTCATCTCGGGC
>CAYZAF010000525.1:0-6438 GCA_964476435.1 uncultured Syntrophaceae bacterium | reverse complement strand
GTACCTCGCCCTCTGGTTGGGGAGCTTTGCGCTCTACTCCCTCAGGTCCGTCTTCGACATGCTCGTGGTTCTTTGGCCTGCGCACAGGGAGATCCAGGCAATTAACGCGCTCTCCGTGCTGTGGTCCGCAGTATTCCTGCTGTGGGGCACCCGCCTCTTCTCGGGAAAGAAGTTGGGCGCACCGTGGCTGGCGCTCTCCTCCGCAGGAAGCCTATGGATCGCCGCCGGCATAACTTTCCACCTTTCTTCCCCCTGGACCACTGTCCCCACATTCCTCCTTTCGGCGGTCGCCCACATCTTGACCGGCGTTGCCCTCCTGGGATTCAGAGAGGCGGGGGGGTCGGCGCGGCTTTTGGCTGGCTGGGCCTTCATCCTCTGGGGCCTCCACAAGGCTGACTACCCGCTGCTCCGGCCTCTGGCGTGGGCGGCGCCCTTCGGCTACTTCTTCGGGGCAGCTCTCGCTTTTATCTGCTCAGTGAGCATCATCCTCGTATACCTGGACAAGACGAAAAGGGAGCTGAGGGAGAGTGAGGAGAAGTACCGCTCCATCTTCGAGAACGCTGCGGAGGGCATCTTCCAAGTTACCCCCGAAGGCCGCTTCTTGCGCGCCAATCCGGCGCTCGCGCGCATCTGCGGCTACGAATCCCCTGAGCGGATGGTTGCGTCGCTTGAAGACCTCGCGACGAAGGTGGCCATGGGCCGTGCTGCCTGGGAAAGGTTCGGGGTTCTCATGGGGGAGCGCGGAGCCATCGAGCAGTTCGAGACGAGGATTCGCAGGGGGGACGGAAAGGAGCGCTGGGTATCCGTGAATGCCCGGGCAGTGAGGGATGCGCGCGGGGAGATACGCTTCTACGAAGGGTCCTTCGAGGACATCACGGAAAGGAGACTCGCTGAGGAAGAGCTGCGCGTCAGCAGGCTCCACCTTTCGGAGGCCGCTGATCTCGCGAGAATAGCGTACTGGGAACATGACGAGGCGTCGGATGAGTTCATCTTCAACGACCCCTTTTACGCGCTGTACGCCACCACAGCCGACCGGGAAGGCGGCTACCGGATGGCCAGGGACGAGTACCTGAAGAGGTTCGTCCTTCCCGATGAGGCTAGAGACCTCGGCCGGAAGATCGAGGAGAACAAGGCCCACCCCGGCACCCACGATCTCGACCCCTACGAGCATAGGGCCATGCGGCGTGACGGCAAAGCGATACACATACTGGCGAGAAACAGGAAAATCACCGATGCTCAGGGGCTCGTGGTCAAGACCGTGGGGGTGAATCAGGATATCACGGAGCGGAAGCAAACCGAAGAGCAGCTCACGGTGGCCAATTTCGCCGTGCAGTCCGCCATGAGCGCCATAGGGCTCGCGGATTTGTCCGGCAAGGTGATCTTCGTCAACCACTCATGGCTCAAGCTCTGGGGGTACGATTGCGAGGACGACGTTCTCGGCAGGCCCATCTCTGACTTTGCCGCTGCCGGCGAAGAGTCGGAAGCCATCCAATCCTTGCAATCGGGCCGCGAGTACGTGGGCGAGGGCAAAGCGGTCAGGGGCAACGGAACCTTCTTCGAGATTCAGTTCCAGGCAAACCTCGTGCGCTCTCCCGAAGGCAGGCCTGTCTGCATAATGGCCTCCTTCGTCGACATCTCGGAACGCAAGGCGACCGAGGAGACCCTGCGAACGACCACAGCGCGCCTGGTGCGGGCCGGAGAGGTATCCCGCACGGGCAACTGGGAGCTGGACCTCTCGTCGAAAACGATCCACGCATCCTCGGGGGCATGCCGCATATACGGCGCTGAGGGCGAATTGTCCCTCGCAGCGGTGCAGCAATTTCCCCTTCCCGAGTATCGGGAGATGCTCGACCAGGCATTCCGGGCCCTCATCCGGGAAAACAGGCCCTACGATGTGGAGTTCAAGATACGGCGGGCAGACAACGGCGCCCTCGTCGACATCCATTCCGTTGCAGAGTACGACCCTCAACGGAAGACGGTCTTCGGTGTGATCCAGGACGTCACCGAGAAAAAGAAGCTCGAGGAGCAGCTCCGGCAGGCGCAGAAGATGGAAGCCGTCGGCACCCTGGCAGGGGGAGTGGCCCACGACTTCAACAATATCCTCACGGTCATCATGGGCTTCGCCAACCTCGTGCAGATGAGCATCGGGCCGGACGACCGCCTCAGACCTTACGTGGACCAAATCGTTGCCTCGTCAAAGAAGGCCGCCGATCTCACCCAGAGCCTCCTCGCCTTCAGCCGCAAGCAGCGGATCACCCTCGAGCCCCACAACATCAACGACGTATTGAGAAGCACCGTGAAGCTCCTGAAGAGGCTTCTCCCCGAGGACATCGAGCTGCGCCTCGATCTGAGCCCCATGGATGCGGTGGCCCGCCTCGACCTGAACCAGATCGACCAGGTCCTCATGAACCTCGCTACCAATGCCAGGGACGCCATGCCCAAGGGCGGACGCCTTACCATCAAGACAGGGGTCGTGGCCCTCGATGAGGAGTTCGAGAAATCCCACGGGTTCGGAAAACGCGGCATGTACGTGCGCCTCTCTGTCTCCGATACGGGCGTAGGCATGGACAGAAAGACAAAAGAGCGCATCTTCGACCCCTTCTTCACGACCAAGGAGGTGGGCAAAGGCACGGGCCTCGGCCTCGCGAGCGCGTACGGCATCGTGAAGCAACATGAAGGATACATCACGGTTTCGAGCAAGGTCTCGGAAGGAACCACGTTCGACATCTACTTCCCCCTTGCGGAAACGATCCTTCGGCAGGAGGCCGGCAGGGTTGAGGGGGTCAGGGGAGGCAACGAGACCGTCCTCGTGGTCGAAGACGACCAGGACGTGAGGAAAATGATGAGAGAGATCCTCGAAGGCTCAGGATACGCGGTTCTGGAAGCAGTGGACGGCGAGGAGGGGATCAGCACATACGGCCAGCACAGGGAGGCGATCGACCTCGTGATCCTCGACGTCGTGATGCCTGGAAAAAACGGCAGAGAAACGTTCGACGAGATCGCGAGCAGCGGCTCTTCCGTCAAGGCCCTCTTCGTGAGCGGCTATACCGGGGATGTCGTCCTGGGCAAGGGGGTCAGGAGCGACGGCGCTGACTTTCTCCAGAAGCCCCTGTCCGTGTCAGGGCTGCTTTCGAAGGTCAGGGAAGTGCTCGACCGGTAGCCTCCCAGGGCAGCCGCAGAAAGCTTGCGAGCCTTTATTTTCCCAGCTTCATGGTCAGCAGTATCGAGGGGAGCCTCTTGTGCCTCGCCTCGATCTTCCGCATGGTCACTGCAAGCCTGCGGACACCCCCGTCGTCACGGTATCCGATCACCCCTTCGACTGTCTTGCCCTTGCGCGGCCCGTCGCCTTCGAGGAGGCGGCGCAGCTCGCCCCCGTCAAGGTAACGCTCCGCGACTTCATAGATCGCCCTGCCCCTGCACCCGTCGTTGCCCACCCCGAAGAGCTCGCAGAAGGCCCCGTTCGCTGCGACGACCTTGAGGTCCTCACCGAGGGCCACGAACGGGTCGGATGCGATCTCCACCATGGCCCCGGAGAACTCCCGCATGGACTCGACCGATTTTTCCACGGCCTTCAGCTCGTTCGCCATGCTGAAGGTCATGACCACACCCTGGATCACCTGCTCCTGGTTCTTGTACGGCATGATGCGTAGATGATACCAGTCCCCGCCATCGACCTCCACGTCAACCTCTTTGTACTGGAGGGTCTTCAGCACGCTCTCCGCATCGGCGAACAGGCTGTCGTACCTGATCTTCGTGACGATGTCTGCCAGAGGCCGGCCCACGTCGGTGGGGATGAGCTTGATAAGCTTCGTGGCCTCTTCAGTGAACCTGACGACCCGGAGGTCGTTGTCCACAAAAACGGTGGCCACCTTCATGCCCTCGAGGAGGTTCTTCATATCCACCTCGGTCCTGGAAAGCTGGTCTATCTTCGACTGGAGCTCAGCGTTCACCGTGACCAGCTCCTCGTTCACCGACTGCAGCTCCTCCCTCGATGTCTCCAGCTCCTCGTTCGTCGACTGCACCTCCTCGTTCGTGGACTGAAGCTCCTCGTTCGCGGAGCGCAGCTCCTCGTTAGAGGACTGAAGCTCCTCGACTGTTGCCTGGAGATGCTCCCTCGTGAGGCGCAACTCCTCCTGCAGGTGCTCGACGAGCTTCGAGTCCGCCTTGATGCGGCCGGCCTTCGGTTTCTGCGGCTCTTTCTCGACCGGCGGCCTCACCTCCTCGAAGACCATGAGGAAGAGGCCTTCCGTTCCCGGGTCAGGGAGGGGCTCCACCCGCAGCGTCATCTGCTGGATGCCGCCGTTCGTCTTCACCGGCAGGTCCCTGTAGACTACCCCTTTTTTCTGCTCCCTGGCGCTAGAGACCGCAAGGCGCACCTCTGCACGCATGCCCTCCCGCGCCATGTCGAAGACGTTCATATGGGGACCCCCCTCCACTGGCTGGAGGTATCTCCCGGTCTCTCCCTGGATGAAGATGATGTTCCCGTGCTCCTCCACCACCACTGCGGGAGGGGTGAAGTGCTTGAGCAGCCGGCGGCGGATCACGTCGGCGATGACGACCTCGCTCGCCTTCTGGGCCGCCTGCTCCTTCTGCCTGGCCTGGACAGGCGTCCAGGTGAGGGCGTCGGGCAGGACTGGCCTGGCGACTACCGCGGCCCGGGCCTGGAAGATCTTCCATTTCCTGTCCATGACCGCGAAGAAATCGGTGAAGGAGGCAATGCCCTCAGAAGGCCCGAGGAAGAGCACGCCGCCGGCTCTGAGGCTGTAGTGGAAGATGGGGAGGATGCGGTTCTGCAGATCTGTATCCATGTAGATGAGGACGTTCCGGCACGAGAGGAGATCGAGGCGGGTAAAGGGAGGGTCCTTGATGAGGTCCTGGACGGCGAAGACGATCTTCTCCCTGATGTCCTTCTTGATCCGGTAGCCCGTGTCCTCCCTCATGAAGAAGCGGCGGAGGCGATCCTCGCTCACGTCGCCCGAGATATTGGCCGGATACGTCCCGGTCCTGGCCCGGTCCACGGCCACCGTATCGATGTCGGTCGCGAAGATCTGCACCTCGTTCTCTATTTTGTGGTCGTCGAGGTACTCGTGGAAGACCATGGCGATGGAATAGGCTTCTTCGCCGGTCGAGCAGCCGGGCACCCAGATGCGGACCGTATAGCCGTCCGGCTTGCCGTTGAGAAGGCGGGGCAGAATCTCGCGCTTGAGGATCTCGAAGGCCTCCTGGTCCCTGAAAAAGCTCGTGACGCGGATGAGCAGCTCGTTGAAGAGGAGGAGCACCTCTTCGCGGTGCTGCTCCAGGTAGCGCACGTAGCCTTCCGCGTCCGAGATGGCGTGGAGGAGCATGCGCCGCTCTATCCTCCGGACGATGGTGCTCTTCTTGTAGTGGGAGAAATCGTGGTGCGTCTGGAGACGGACGAGGGAGATGATCCGGCCGAGCACGCTCTCCAGCTGCGCAGGCGGGGCAGCAGGCCTGGCCGGCGCCTCCGGCAGGAGCCTGTCGAGGATGAGCTTCAGCTGCTCGCCCATCTTCGCGGCCGGGAGCACGTAGTCCACGTGGCCCGAGTTGATGGCGCTCTCCGTCATGCCCGGGAAGCGCGCGTCCCCCGGGTCCTGGGCCATCGTCACCCCTCCGGCGCCGTTCACGTCGCGCAGGCCCAGGGTTCCGTCAGTGCCTGTGCCTGACAGGAGAATTGCCACTGCTTTTTCGCCGCGCTCCCTGGCGAGGGACCGGAAAAAGAAATCGATGGGCATGGGGATGTTGGGCCGGACGCCCGTGCGCTCGGTCAGCTTGAGGATGCCGTCTTCGAGGGCCATGTAAACCTTGACCGGAATGACGTAGACGTGGTCGGGCTCGATCCTCATGCCTTCCGTTGCCTCATATACCGGGAGCCTCGTAAACCGCTCCACCAGGTCCCGCAGAATGCTCGGGTGCTCGGTCCCGAGGTGCTGGATGAGGACGAACGAGGCGTGGATCTCGGAGGGGAGGCCCCGGAAGAAGAGCTCGAAGGCCTCGAGGCCCCCTGCGGAGGCACCTATGCCTATGACGGGGAACTTTTCCTGAGAATGCTTCTTTCCAGCCGCCTGGGAGGGCATTGGGGAAAGGTCCCGCTTCCCGACGGCAGCGCGCCGTGCTTTTCGTCCTTTCTTGCTTTCAGCCATGGCTCCCTCCTTTTTCTAACGGTGCGTGGAGCACCCTGCCCACCGCCTCCAAAAGCTCTTTCCTCGTGTACGGCTTCATGAGAAAGTCCCCTATGCCGGCTGACCGAGCTGTCTTGTCATCGACCAGGCTGCTGTAGCCGGTGCACAGGATGACGGGCATCTCCGGCCGCATGGCCAAGATCTCCCGCGCCAGGTCCATGCCCGTCATCTCAGGCATGGTCTGGTCAGTGACGATGAGATCGAAGCGGGAGATGTCCTCCTTCAGGAGCGAGAGGGC
>CAYZAF010000524.1:0-2002 GCA_964476435.1 uncultured Syntrophaceae bacterium | reverse complement strand
TGTTTCTCTATGATGCGGGGCAGTGCCCCGCCTTTGATTTTGCCCTACCCCCTGTGATAAACTTTTCCCTATGATAGGGAATTTACTGAAGAAAATAATCGGCACTAAGAACGAGCGGGAGATCAAGCGGATTAGTCCCATGATCGAGGAGGCCAACGCCTTTGAAGAGGCCATGCGGTCATACTCGGACGACGAGCTTAAGGGGATGACGCCCCGGTTCAAGGAAAGGCTGGCGAACGGCGAGGATCTCGATGCGATCCTGCCGGAGGCTTTCGCCGCTGTCCGGGAAGCATCGCGAAGAATCCTCGACATGCGTCATTTCGACGTTCAGCTCATAGGCGGGATCGTCCTCCACGAGGGGAAGATCGCAGAGATGGCAACGGGGGAAGGCAAGACCCTCGTGGCGACGCTCCCTGTGTACCTTAATGCGCTCACGGGTTTGGGCGTGCACGTAGTGACGGTCAATGACTACCTTGCCCGACGCGACGCCGAATGGATGGGGCCCGTCTATCGGTTCCTCGGCCTGTCCGTGGGGGTTGTCGTTCACGGCCTCGACGACCCTGAGCGCAAGGAGGCTTACGCCTGTGACGTGACATACGGGACGAACAACGAGTTCGGTTTCGACTACCTCAGGGACAACATGAAGTACTCCCTCGACGAGTTCGTGCAGCGGGAGTTCAACTACGCGATCGTCGACGAGGTGGACAGCATCCTCGTCGACGAGGCGCGGACCCCGCTCATCATATCGGGTCCCGCCGAAGAATCGACGGACAAGTATTACAAGATCAACAGGCTCGTCTATCAACTGAAGAAGGATGCGGACTTCAAGATCGACGAAAAAGCAAAGAGCGCGTATCTCACGGAAGAGGGTGTGGCGAGGATCGAGAAGATCCTCAAGGTGGACAACCTGTATGATCCGAAATACGTGGAGTTCCTCCATCACATCAACCAGGCCCTGAAGGCGCACAACCTGTTCGCCAAAGACGTCGATTACATCGTGAAAGACGGCCAGGTGATCATCGTCGACGAATTTACAGGCAGGCTTATGCCGGGCAGGCGCTTCAGCGACGGTCTGCACCAGGCCCTCGAGGCGAAAGAAAACGTCAAGATCGAGCGGGAGAACCAGACCCTCGCAACCGTTACGTTCCAGAACTATTTCCGCATGTACAAGAAACTCGCGGGCATGACCGGCACGGCCGATACAGAGGCTATGGAGTTCAGGAAGATATACAATCTGGACGTCATCGTCATCCCCACGAACCGGCCCCTCATCAGAACGAACTACCCGGACGTTGTTTACAGGACCGAGAAGGAGAAGTTCAAGGCGGTAGTGAGGGAGATCGAGGAGCTGTACAGGGTGGGAAGGCCCGTACTCGTGGGCACCCTCTCCATAGATAAGTCGGAGCGCCTCTCGGAGATGCTCAAAAGAAAAAGCATACCGCACCACGTGCTCAACGCGAAGATACACGAACGGGAAGCCGAGATTGTGGCCCAGGCGGGCAGGTACAGGGCCGTGACCATCTCCACGAACATGGCGGGAAGAGGAACGGACATTCTCCTCGGCGGCAACCCGAACTTTCTCGCCCGTATGCTCATCAAGGGCAAGGATGAGCCGGAGGTCAATGCAAAGGCGCTCGTCGAAGCAAAGCAAATCTGCGAGAAAGAGAAAGAGCAGGTGATCTCCCTGGGGGGTCTCCACATCCTCGGGACGGAGCGGCACGAATCGCGCAGGATCGACAATCAGTTGCGCGGCCGTGCAGGAAGGCAAGGGGACCCAGGTTCCTCCAGGTTCTACGTCTCCCTCGAGGATGAGATCATGCGGATCTTCGGCTCCGACCGCATCTCGCCACTCCTCGGAAAACTGGGGATGAGCGAGGACACGCCCATAGAGCACCACCTCATCACCAAGGCCATCGAGAATGCGCAGACGAGGGTCGAATCGCACAACTTCGACATCAGGAAATACCTCCTCGAATACGACAACGTGATGAACAAGCAGCGC
>CAYZAF010000523.1:0-3410 GCA_964476435.1 uncultured Syntrophaceae bacterium | reverse complement strand
CGGATGCTTCCCATGATAGAGGGTATCTCTTCTGTGCTGCCGATGCCGTTCTCCGCGAGGAAAGCCAGGTTGGTCCTTATGTTGTCGAGGGCCTGCCGGAGGGCACGATCGTCCACGTCTGTCAGGCTCACCTCATTGCCTTTGCACGCAAAGACCTGGGCGATGGCATGACCCATCAGTCCCGCGCCCACTATTGCTATATGTTCCGATCTCACAAGCGGACCCCTGCACGCAAGGTCATCTGGAAGGTCGTCCTGTGGAGACGACCCAAATTCTCGCCCCCATCTCGTGTTACGGGGAAGGGTTATTCAAGTGCCGTGCCGCGTCAAGATGCGCCGACGACGATAGAGGAATGCCTCTCTTTCGAGCGGCCCTGAGGCGGTTTTAGCGGATCGAAATGCATCAACGATGGGCTTGCGGAAGCCGCAACATATGGTGGGAGCCGCACAATGCAGTGACCAACGGGAAGCGGGCCCGCGCATCCGTGAGGGGATAGCGAGCGTTCCCCACCAAGGTAGGCAAGGCAATTCCCAGGATTAAAAAAGGGCGGGTGAGGGCCTAGGCCTTGCGGGGCCGGGTGATACCGAGCTTTCGCGCGCGAAACCTGAGGGTGCTCGCCTTGAGGCCCAGGCGGCGGGCAGCCCCGTTGGGACCCTCGATGGTCCATCCCGTCTCTTGGAGTACTTTGAGGATATGCTCGCGCTCGACGTCCTCGAGGGTCTTTCCCGTGTTCACCGGCACGCCCGGTCCGGAGGGCAGCTCGATTTGGAGGTTGCCGTCGGGACTCGTGATGACGGCGCGCTCGATGAGGTTCTCCAGCTCCCTGATATTACCCGGCCATGCATATTCCTGGAGGGCCCTGATCGTTTTCTGGGGCACCATTTTGAACTCTTTTCCCATCCATTTGCCATACTTCCGTACGAAAGAGCTTACAAACAGCGGGATGTCCTCCAGCCGCTCCCGAAGCGGAGGGACAGAGATGGGGAAGATACTCAGACGGTACCAGAGATCCCGGCGGAATCTGCCCTCCTCGACTTCCCGCTCGAGGTCCCGGTTCGTGGCCGCGATCACCCGCACGTCTACCTTGAGCGTGGCGCTTCCCCCTAGGCGCTCGAATTCGCCGCCCTGGAGCACCCGCAGCAGCTTCGGCTGCAATTCCGGGGGGAGATCGCCGATCTCGTCAAGGAAGAGGGTTGTCCCGTGAGCGGCTTCGAACCGGCCCACCCGCCTGACAGCAGCACCTGTAAAGGCGCCCTTCTCGTGGCCGAAAAGCTCGCTCTCGATGAGACCAGGGTTCAGAGCCGCGCAGTTCACCTGCATGAAGGGCCGGTCTTTGCGCGTGCTCGCCTCGTGGATGGCCCGGGCTATGAGACCTTTGCCCGTGCCCGTTTCACCCAGGAGCAGGACCGTGGCATGGGTGGGCGCTACCTGCTTCGCCTTGATGAGGATTCTCTTGAGGGAGTCGCTCTTGCCCACGATGTCGCCGAAGTCGTGTCCGAGGCTGATCTCCTCCTTGAGATACGTGTAGTCGGCCTCGATCCGTTCCTTGAGCTGCTTTATCTCCGAGAGGGCATGCTGGATCTCTTCCTCGTTCTTCTTCCGCATGAGGGCATTGGCAAAGACCTCGCCGAAAAGACGGAGACGGGGAATGAGCTCCTCGGGCCAGGACCTGCAGGCGCGGACAGTCGTGATGACCAGCGCCGCGATCGTCGATCCCGCCACTGATACGGGGATGGCAATGCCCGATCGCACCCCGAACATCCCATAGAGCTGCTTGACCCTCTCCGCTTCCGGGGGAAGCTCTTCAAGGCGCGTCCACTGCACGCACTCACCGGCATACCACTTGTCGAAGAAAAACTGGAGGCCCTCGAACGGATTGGGAACGCTGGAGGACCACTCGTCCAACTTCCTTATGGAATCGGCGTCTTCGTCTGGGGACCAGACGAAGGGTACGACGGATCCCGAGAAGCGCTTGTCTTCGCCGACCCGGTAGAGGACACAGCGATCGACGCCGAGAAGCCTGCCCAGCCGGTCGAAGTCCTTCATGAGGACCTTCTCGACATCGTCCCTGGGCAGGTTGATGTACGTGGCGGAGACATCCGACAGCAGGTGCTCGAACCTGTGCATCTCTTCGATTCTCTCTACCACCCGTTTGCGCTCGAGGGCGCCGGTCAGTATCTTGCCGAGGTGAAGGAGTACCGTTACCAGTTCAGGCGGCCACGGACAATCGCGGGTGACAGAGAGCACCGAGATAGCCACTGACTCTGGCCTGTCCCTTCCGCAGGGTATGAGGAGGGCGGACTTGAATCCGTGCTTTGTGAGATACCGTTTCCCACTTCTGGCTCCTGTGGATGGCCCATCGCCCAATCCGGCGAGGGGAACGGGAGAGCCGGCCCGCATGGCTTCCGCTGCCCATGGAATCTCCCTTGCGAAATCTAGCGAAGGAAGCGGACCTGCGCCGGCGGATCGATAGGCAGCCACCTCCCGCCTGAGGCCGTCATCGGAGGCCTCTGTGAGGACGATGGCATCGAGGCCCCAGAACTCCCCGGTCTGCCGGAGACCGAAGTCGATCTCATCGGCGATCTGATGGGGCGGCACGCTCATGAGTCGCGCGGAGAGGTCAAAGAGCATTTCCCTGAAGGACTGGAGTTGCTCCGCGAGCTGCTCGGCCGGGCCAGTCCCCGCCGTGCGGGTTTGCTCCCCCTCGGGCTCACCCCTCACCTCGCGCCTCTTCGCCCTTCTACTCGTCATTCGTGCGCCTTGCCCACTCAATGTCATTTTCCAAGGAAAAGGCCAAAGACCCCTTCATACCCGAAAAGATCCGTGCCTTCGTCGTCCCTTTTGATCCTCTCTTTTCTTACTTTATACCATAGGCCGGTCAGATCATCCATCAAGATAAGAGAAGGCGCAAAACAAGCACGGGAGCAGAGAAAAAGGCCTTCGCTTTTTTTTCTTGACAACCCCTCACCGGATCGTGTTCAATAGTCTATATCGACCGGTCAGTCTAGACAGGGCAGTATGGGCGAGGCGAAGATAAGCGACGTCAAGGAGACTATTATCCGGGAGAGCATAAAGCTCTTCCTGGCCAACGGCTTTCGGGGTACCTCGGTGAAGGAGATTACGGGCGCAGCCGGAATCAGCCGGGGTACGCTCTATTGGTACTTCAAGAGCAAGGACGAGATACTCATAAGCATTTTTGAAAAATGGGAAAAGGAGTTTGTCCAGGGATTGGTTAAGGCCGTCAATGATCGGGGAGGCAATTTCATCGCCAAGTACAAGGCCTTTCATAAGTACGCCACCGAGTTCGCCCGCGATCAAAGGGAACTGGCCATTGCCTTCAACACCTTACTGAACGAGATCGTAGGAACAGATTCCGAGCCCGGAAACGTCGTCAGAGGCGTTTACGAAAG
>CAYZAF010000522.1:0-4288 GCA_964476435.1 uncultured Syntrophaceae bacterium | reverse complement strand
TGTAAGGCCTTTTCTTTCTCCGGGCTGATCATCGCTCCCCCAATCAGCATTGGCTGCCAGTTCCTATTATAGCAGCATATGCCTTGAGAATCCGGTTTTCCTTGCAGGTGAGACCGCCTTGTCCGGCCTTGACCGGCCCGGCCTTTCCGTTTACAATGGACCCATGCTCTCCATTGGCGATTTGCACCTTCAGGTTCCGGCCATGCTTGCGCCCATGGCAGGCGTAAGCGACCTGCCGTTCCGGCTTATGGCGAGGAAATTAGGATGCCCCATGGCCTTTGCGGAGATGATAAGCGCCCACGCCCTTTGCCTGGGCAGCGGCAGGACCAACAGGTTCCTGGAATCCTCGTCTGCTGACAGGCCTCTCGGCATCCAACTGCTGGGACGGGAGCCGGAGTACCTCCGCCAGGCGATGGACCTGATCGAGCCCGGCTCGTGCGACGTGATCGACCTGAACGCGGCCTGTCCCGTGCGGAAGGTGACCCGGAAGGGGGAGGGGGCGGCCCTCCTCAAAGAGCCCCGTCTCCTGTCGAAGCTCGTGGCCTTGCTCAAGGCCCGCGCCTCCGTTCCCGTGACAGTGAAGATCAGGTCGGGCTGGGACCCCTCGAGCGTGAACGCCCGAGAGATTGGCAAGAGGGTCGCCGACGCAGGGGCCGATGCAGTGTGCGTTCACGGCCGAACGAGGAGCCAGGGGTACGGGGGGAGGGTGGACCTGGGCGTCATCAGATCGGTCAAGGAGGCCGTCTCCATCCCGGTGATCGCGAGCGGGGACCTATTTTCCGCGAAAGCCGTGGACAAAACGCTGAGGGAAACCGGGTGCGACGGCGTGGCCATTGCCCGGGGCGCCCTGGGAAACCCATGGATATTCCCGGAAATAGCCGCGGTCTACGGGAAACGCCCTAGCCCGCCACGGCCCAATATAGAGCAATTGAAGGAGGTGATGGAGGAACATCTGCGCCTGTCCGTGGAAAGGCGCGGAGAGATCCTGGGCGTAATCGACTTCCGCAAATTCTTCATATGGTATACGAAGGGGCTGCAGAACTCTAGGTTACTACGGCCAAGGGCAGTGCGCGTGAACACCCCTCACGAGATGAGGCGGCTCATCGACGAGCTGGGAATGCTCCTATCGTCCGGCCCGCATCCTTCGGCCTCTCAAGGGTCTCCATATGACCCGCGTCAGGGATGGTTGGCACTGTCGAAGTCCGGATGGCCCTATTGAGAAAAGGCGAAGCCAAGGCGGGAAAGGGGCCTCCAGGAGCAGATCCACGCCCTCTTTCGACAAATTCCTATGAAAATGTATTGAAATGGGGAATCGACCATTATAGTATGACAGTATGAGGGTCTTTTCAGCGCTTCTCATCCTTGCGGCAATCCTTCTCGGCTGCTCGAAGCCTCAGGAAGCCGTGCCCGCAAAACCGGCAATGGCCGAATCCCAAAAGGAAGATGAGTACAAGAAAGAGCTGGAGGAGGTAAAAAAGACGCTCAAGGGAGACATTAGGATCAAGCTGAAAAAGGACGGGAAAGGGGACTTCTACAGCTGGGAGATAGATGGTAAGGATGTAGCCGAGGTCCTCAAGGCGAACGACATGCTCGTAAAGAAGCTCGAAGGCCAGCCCGCGGCCCCCTCGCCAGCGAGCGCGCGTTGATTCGCTTGAGCATCTAGTTGAGGATGCTGAAGCGCGCAGCGATCTTCTTGTTGCATCTCGGGCATACGGGCTCGATCAAAGTGAACGTTCTGCCGAAAACCTCCACGTCCGTGAAAAACACTCCGGGCGCATCCCCAAGATCTTTCTCATCGTAGACCTTGCCGCATTCGCAGATGGGAGATTCCTGCCGAATAGTCTGTCCGTGGAAGACCTGACCTGAAAGCTCCGTGACGAGTCTCTTTTCCTCGCTTGTCATAACTTACTATAAACCCGATTCGGCTGGTTTGCCAATGCATCCCCCTTCGCTTGCGACAGGTACCTCTTTGACCGGTGTCCCAATCGTCGGTCGTCATGAAGCTTTTTTTGAAAAAAACACTTGACAAATTCGTAATAGTGGTAATATTTATAATAATGGAAATATAGATAAAAAAGTTAAAAACAGAAAAAGCAGCGACACGGCTACGTGAGGTGACGACCATGGACGTATTGACGGTCTCGGATGCGAGCAGGTTGTGCGGGGTGTCCCTCAAGACCATCACGAACTGGATCGAGCAGGGCCATATCAAGGCGCATAAAACCGTGGGCGGTCACAGGCGGATACTGAGGGAAGACCTTTACAGATTCATGAAGGAGCATGGAATCCCCCTGCCGCAGGGAGAGAAGGATAAGGGCCGAAAGAAGATCCTGATCGTCGACGACGACAAGATCATCGTGCAGACCCTTGTCCTCGCCTTCGAGGAAGACGAGCATGGCTACGAAGTGATCTCTTCGGCCGACGGCTTCGAAGCAGGCATGCAAGTGGAGCACTTTAAGCCGGATATCGTCATCCTCGACATCATGATGCCGGACATCAACGGCTACGAGGTGTGCAAGCGCATAAAATCGAACCCAGAAACGCAGCACACGAAGGTGATAGTCCTGTCCGCTTACCTGGAAGAGGAGAGTTTCCGGAAGATGAAGGCTTTTGGGGCCGATGCGTGCTTCTCCAAGCCCCTGCCCCTGTCTGACTTGAAGAAGGAGGTGGCAAAGCTCCTGGGAATCTAGCGTACGCCGGCCGGTTGAGGCCATGACTGCACGCACGACCAGAGACTTTAGCCGTAACAAGGAGGGCGTCATGTCTTTCTCGGAGAAACTGGATCAAAACAAGTTCGTCATCACCTCTGAGGTGCAAGTCTCAACAGAGACCGATGCCGAGAGCGTCATGGGAAGCTTGAAGCGCATCAAGGGCAGGATAGACGGGCTTATCGTGACGGAGGCAGAGATCGAGGGCGTTGCATGCGACTCGGTTCCCATCTGCAACACTTTAAGGGAGGGAGGCTACAACCCGCTTTTCGAGACGACAACCAGGGAGAAGAACCGCATAGAGCTGCAATCTCAGCTCATCAGGGCTGCTGGCGCGGGCATCAACAGCCTTCTCGCCTTTACCCGGGATTACCGCATTACCGGCGACAGCCTTAACGAGATGATGTTCTTCCACGTGGACTCGGGCAAGCTCTTCTCGGTCCTGAGCTCCCTGAAAGAGGGCGTGGACGTCAGGGGAAAGGAGCTGGGGGGCGCCTACGATTTCTCCCTCGGGGCGGGCATAGACGCGAGCTGGGGCAAGAAGGTGCCGGACCTGGAACTGAAAGAGATCGAGCACATGGTCGAGATGGGCACGAGATTCTTCATCACGACGCCTGTTTTCGATCTCGATGAGTTCGCCCAGTTCTATGATCGGGTGCACCAGTTCCATGTACCTGTCATCGCCGAGGTTATCCTCATCAGGTCGGCGGGAATGGGCCATCTGATGAACAAGTACGTGAGACCGAATCTCGTCCCCTCCCACGTCATGGAACGGCTCGCGAAGGCGCCGAACAAAGAGAAGGCGAGCGTCGAAATTTTCACGGAACTCGTGACCGGCCTCAAGAGAATTTGCAACGGCATACACATTGTGCCTGTCGGAGCAGAAGATAAGGTGGGCAGCTATCTCAGCGCCCTAAAACGCTAGAGGTCCCTTTCACACCTTTCTTCATGGGCGCCCTGAATGAGCGAGCTTCTCATCGCACGCTCACTTCCCTTGGAAGAAAGGCTGCTTCCTCCGAAGCAGCGGGAGAACGCCTTGCCCCTGCAGAGCCTGCTTTGCGCACCCCTCCCAAGGAGCTTTTAGGCTACCCGCCGCCGGGGAGCAGATGCCCGGTAGACGCCCTCTGAGATCGTTCTACCGAGGGATTAAATCGCAAGACCTAAGTCCTAAGTATTAAATCCAGAGGTATGATAATCACCCGTCCTTTTTTTGTCAAGGCTTTACACAAGGAGCTGCGGCGGATGCGGTACTCAGGCTGCGGGTCGCCTGGGGAGAGGGGAAAGGAAAAGGCCGCGGGGCATGCGCCGCGGCCTTCGGCATCCTTACGCGGAAGGGAACGATGCTATGGTCTCGGAAGGAGTTTCGCCCCCTCGACGATCTCGGGCACCTTCTCCTCCCATTCGATGGCCATGATGTGCACGCCCGCTACTCCCTTGACGTGGCGGAGCCTCTGGACGGTCTCGATGGCGATCTTTATTCCTTCTTCCGCCACCATTTCCTTGGGCACCCCTTTCAGCCTCTCGATCTGGTCTTCCGGCACGTCCATGCCGGGCACGGACTTTTGCATGTAGCGGGCCAT
>CAYZAF010000521.1:0-2105 GCA_964476435.1 uncultured Syntrophaceae bacterium | reverse complement strand
GATCGAGGCTGGGGACTGGAAGAGCCTGCCTCATCCTGTATACGTCAAGGGATACGTTACGCAGTATGCCACTTTTCTCGAGATAGCCGATCTCTTGGAGAGGGAGGTGGCTGAGGGAGAAGATGACTCGCTCGCGGGAGGGCTGGATGGCGCGGGCAAGAAAAGGAAATGGATCCTCAAGGGATGGGGGCTGAGGAAAAAGAAAACGCAGGCAATACCCGCCGTGAGCGCGCCGTGGAGCGTTATCGACCAGCTCTAGGGCACCTTCCAGTCATCGGTCTGATCTTAATGTTACGTTCTTTCTTCAGAACGAAAAACTGATCTGCCCTGCCCAGCTGGCGGCCACAGCCTCCTTGTAGTCCGTTACTTTGACCCCATTCACCTATTGCGAAGGGGAAGAGAGGGCATCATACTTCTTGAAGTGGAGCCTTTCCGGCTCGATCTAGGGAAGGACCTGTCATGCCCATACACAACTCGGATATCGCGGAGATCTTCAACAGGATGGCCGACACCCTCGAAATCGAGGGCGCCAATCAGTTCAGGGTACGCGCTTACAGGAACGCTGCCCGAGTGGTGAATGACCTCCCCCAGGCAATCTCTGCCATGGTAGGGCGCGGGGAGAGCCTCCAGGGCATCTCCGGGATCGGCAAGGACCTGGCGGGAAAGATCAAGGAGATCGTCGAGACGGGCGCCCTCTCCCAGCTCGCAGAGGAAGAAAAGCGCCTGCCGCCGGGACTGCGCCGCCTCATGAAGATAGGGGGCCTGGGACCGAAAAGGGTCCATGCCCTCTACGAACAGCTCGGCATAACCAATGCATCCGATCTGCTGCAGGCCGCTCTTGACGGAAGGATAAGCAGCCTGCGCGGCTTCGGCAAGAAGACGGAGCAGATGGTCGCGGAGGGGCTGCGCGATACAAACGAAGAAAGGGGCGAGCGCATCAAGTTGCCAGTGGCAGAGCAGATAGCAGACGCATTGGTCGAGTATCTGAGCGAGGTGCAGGGGGTATCGCAGGCCATTGTTGCGGGGAGCTATCGGAGAAGAAAGGAAACCGTCGGCGACCTTGACATACTCGTCACCTGTCCGGCGAGCTGCCCCATCATGGACCGTTTCTGCGCGTACGGCGACGTGGCGAAGATACTCTCCAAAGGCACCACGAGATCTACCGTCCTTTTGAGATCGGGCACGCAGGTCGACGTGAGGGTCGTGCCGGAAGGAAGCTACGGCGCGGCCCTGCACTACTTCACTGGCTCCAAGGCCCACAATATAGCCATACGGATGCTGGGCGTGAGGCAGGGCCTGAAGATCAACGAGTACGGCGTTTTCCGCGGGGAGAAGCAGATCGCAGGCAGGACCGAGGAAGAGGTCTACGGCGCAGTCGGCCTTCCTTACATAGAGCCGGAGCTTCGCGAGAACCTGGGGGAGATCGAGGCTGCCAGGGAAGGCAGGCTTCCTCTTCTGGTCACCCCAGACCGCATAAAGGGCGACCTCCACACCCACACGAAGGAGACAGACGGCCGCCACACGATGCCGGAGATGGCCGAGGCTGCAAAGGCAATGGGCTATGAGTATCTTGCCGTCACCGACCACTCGAAGCGCCTTGCCATGGCGCACGGATTCGACGAGGCCCGCCTCGAACGCCGCAACGGGGAGATCGATCGGCTGAACGCGGAAATGAGGGGTTTTCAGCTGCTCAAGTCCATAGAGGTGGACATCCTCGAAGACGGCACCCTCGACCTTGCCGATTCCATCCTGAAGGACCTCGACCTCGTCGTCTGCGCCATCCACTCGCGGTTCAACCTCGGCAGGGAAAAGCAGACCGAGAGGATAGTCCGTGCCATGGAGAACCCCAACTTCTCCATCCTCGCCCATCCTTCAGGGCGGCTCATCAACGAGCGCGAGCCGTACGAAGTGGACATGGAAAGGGTGATCCGCGCCGCCCGCGAAAAGGGCTGCATCATGGAGCTGAACGCCCAGCCCGACCGCCTTGACCTCACGGACATCCACTGCAAGATGGCGAAAGAGGCGGGCGTGCCCATCGCAGTCTCCACTGATGCCCACAGCAAGAACGAGCTGGCCCTCATGCGGTTCGGCATAGCCCAGGCAAG
>CAYZAF010000520.1:0-1729 GCA_964476435.1 uncultured Syntrophaceae bacterium | reverse complement strand
TTGCTCGGGGGGCGATGTCGTGCAGTTCATGGAGAGCGACCAACCGGGCGTAAAGGTTGATGCCATGGCCGACTACCTCAACAGGAGCATCCGGCGCATACGGCAGACGCCGGCAATCGTCATCGCCGTCGTGGAAGGCATGGCCGTCGGTGCGGGCATGAGCCTCTGCCTTGCGTGCGACCTTACCATAGCCGAAAAAAATGCTACCATGAGCATGGGATATAGGAAGATAGGGCTCACCCCTGACGGGGGTGGAAGCCTCTTCCTGCCTCGCCTCGTGAACATGAAGCTCTTCAACGAGCTGTACTTTCTTTCACGCACCATCACCATGGAGGAGGCAAAAGGAATGGGCCTCGTCAACATGGTGGTCGATGCGGCGGAGATGGAGGGGAAGCTGGATAGCCTCATCAGAGACCTCATGGCATTGCCCATGGAGACCACGCAAAAGGCCAAGGAGCTCGTCAATCTGACCCTGTGGCACGGTCTCGCCACGCATCTGGACAGGGAGAGGCGGTACGTATCGCAGTTTTCCGCGGAGCCCCGGTTTCAGGAGAGGCTCAAGAAGCTCTTCAAAAAAGGATGAGCAAGGAGCGGTCCTGCGAAATGGGGAGGCACCTCAGGCCTCGCTCCGAAAAAGCTTAAGAGGGACGAGAAGAGAGTAGGGCATGAAAGACGCTGAGCATGGGAAACCTCCATGGGGAAAGTGGATCGTCGTGCATGAGGACGAGACGTTCAAGGTCAAGCGTATCGACGTGCTTCCGGGAAGACGCCTCAGCTACCAGAAGCACGCTAAGCGGGAAGAGCACTGGTATGTCGTGAGAGGCCGCGCACGGGTGACCATCGATGGAGCAGACCGGCTCCTCGATGAGGGGAACTGCATCAGCATCCCCAGAGGGGCCCTCCACAGGATCGAGAACATTGGCGAGGAGACGCTCATTTTCATCGAGGTGCAGAGGGGAGACTATTTCGGGGAGGATGACATCGTGCGCATCGCCGACGACTACGGTCGCGCTTGAGCCGGGTTGAAACTTCCGGATGGGACCTTTATATTTCACCCATGGCCTCCGATGTCCTGATCGCCCGCTGCCCCCACTGCGGGGCAAAGAACCGGATTCCCGCCAACAGGTGGGGGGACGGCCGGGCCGTATGCGGCCGCTGCAAATCCCCCATGCCTCTCGCGAGTCTCTTCCCCGATAGACCTGTCTATGCCACGGATGGCACGTTCCCCGCAGAGGTACTCGGCTTCCAGGGGGCTGTCCTCGTTGAGTTCTATTCCCCCCAATGCGGCCACTGCCAGCGCATAGCCCCGGTCATCCAGGAACTGGCGTCTGAATACGCGGGCCGGGTCAAGTTCGTCCTTCTGAACATCGACCAGCACCGCCTCACCCCATCCCAGCACGGCGTGAACGGTACCCCCACGTTCCTTTTCTACCGGAGAGGCAGGCTCGTCGACCGGGTGGTCGGCGCCCTGCCGAAGCTCGAGCTGGCGAGGCATCTCGACTCCCTCGTTGCCAGCGCATAGTGAAGCTCCCCGCCGGCAGGACTTACGCTTCCCGGCAAAGAATAAACTGTGTAACACGCCCTTATCCCAATATTAGGTGGTGTTGAAGGGACAAGGATTTCCCGTCCGCTAAAAGGCTGTTCCTTCTCGATTCGCATCGCTTGAAGGTGCTGGGGTACCCGTCACGAAAGACGAGCGTACGAGGGATCAAGAGGCAAGCCCCGCGCC
>CAYZAF010000519.1:0-4710 GCA_964476435.1 uncultured Syntrophaceae bacterium | reverse complement strand
CCGATTGCGAAGCCACCCGCGGGACGGGAATATCATTAGTCGCGGGTTCTTGGCCTTCACGTTCTGCTCTGTGGTCGTCCGCAAACAAGAGCGCCCTACTAGTAGGCTACCCCTCGGTATCAGGCGCGTGGACTGGTGTGTAAGCCCCGCACTAAACGTGCGGGGCTTACACACCATTTTCGTCACGCTCGTCTTTCGTGACGGGTTCCCCAGCGCTCCTGAGCGATGCGAATCGAGAAGGAACAGCCTTTTAGCGGACGGGGTAAAGCGGAGCCCCGGACTAAACCCAACGGCCACGGCACTGTGGGTTTTGAGGGTCCCCTGTTTGGCGCGGCGGTAGCGTCTCCGGGCTTTTTTGCCCCAGGATAATACATGCATTCCTCTGTACCGCCGGACGCATCAGCTAAAGAGGCGCTGGTGCGTCCGGCCGGAGTGGCCGATCACATGGAGGGATCGATGATATGTGGATGCGCTCTGAACCGTGCTGGCCGAGGATAATACTTGCGTATATCCGAGGCCGTGCGGCGAAGAGGGCGCCATTAATGCGGGGCACCCACCGTCGACAGGTGGGTAGCAACGCGATTCTGAAACATGCCGTTGGCCGCGCCGATCACATAACCGTTTTGCCGGATTCCGAGGCATTCCCGCCCCCTTTCCGGGGTGGCAGAGGCCCGAGATACTGGTAGAGGTAGCAGAGTATGGTGCCGTTGTAGAGCTTTCTCTTCTTTCGTGCCTTCCCCTTGAAGAGTCTCTCAAAGTACGGGTGAGGTGTAAGGGCGAAGAGGGACCAACCATCCAGGCGCCGGTAGACCTCTCCCATAGCCCTGTATATCTCCTCGACTTCTCCGGGGTGGCCCGTCCTTTCGCCGTAAGGGGGGTTGCAGACGATGCAGCCATACTTCCTGCTCGAGCTGAACTCCTCTATCGTCCGCTTCTGAAACGAAATGACGCCGGAGAGGCCTGCCCGTTTCGCGTTCTGTGCGGCGATCCTCAAAACAGATCCGTCGGCATCGGAGGCCAGTATGCGGAAAGGGACGTCCCTGACAGCCGATACGGCCTCCTGCCTCGCATCGCGCCAGACCTGTTTCTCCATGGTCGGCCACGCTTCACATGCGAATCTCCGGTTCAGGCCCGGCGCCACGTTCTTTCCGATGAGACCCGCTTCTATGGCGACGGTGCCGGAGCCGCAGAAAGGATCGGCAAATTCCCGGTCAGGGCCCCATCTGCTGAGCTTTACCAACGCGGCCGCCAATGTCTCCCTCAAGGGGGCTTCGCCTTTGTCCAGCCGGTAACCCCTCTTGTGGAGCCCCGGGCCCGACGTGTCGATGGTAAGGGTGGCAGTGTCCAAAAGGAGGGCCACCTCTATCCTGTATATTGGCCCCGATTCGTCGAACCGCTCACGGTGGTACCGCCTCTTCATCGCCTCCACCACAGCCTTCTTGACGACGGACTGGCAGTCGGGAACACTCGACAGGGCGGACTTGTGCGATCTGCCCACCACGTGCATCCTCCCGTCTAAGGGGACGATGTCTTCCCAGGGTACGCTCAACGTCCCCTGGAAGAGCGCCTCGAAATCCATGGCCTCGAAGTCGGCCATCTTGATGAGCACGCGGTCGGCGCATCGTAAGCCCATGTTCGTTCTGGCGATGTCTTTCGCCTCTCCGGAAAAGGAGACCCTGCCGTTCTCTACCTTGACGTCCCCGTAGCCCAAGGCTTTAAGCTCCTCGGCGACGATGGATTCGACGCCGAAGGTGGCTGTGGCAATAAGATCGTACGTGGCCATCACATCCTCTCTATCAATAACATAGTACTATGGAAGAGAGCCAATGGGGGAGAAGAAGGATTAACTGTGGTTATCCGGACAACGTACTTCAACACCTACGTCCGCACAGCTCCCCTGCCGCTGGGCATAAGAAAGGCAAGGGGGATGACGCAGAGGAGGGCGCATCCAAAACCGACAAAGACAATCGTGAACCCCGCAGCGGAGTTACTGCTCATGTGGAGAACGAGCGTGATGAGGGAGATCCCCAATGCCCCTCCCACGGTGCGGAACATGCCGCGAAGTCCTACGATGGTGGCAACCCTCTGGGGCATTAGCTCGATGCACGCGTTGTTCGTCGCGGGAAATGCGATTCCCATGCCGATGCCTGAAACGAGCATGAGAAAAGAAAGCGTGCCAGCGGCGCCCACGGTCAGGCCCATCAGGGCGGCCACTCGAGGGCTCTCCCCCATGAGTATCGTTGAGACAGCTATGACTGCCAATCCGACCACGATAGGCCGTCTGTATCCCCACTTCTTGAGGAACATCGCCGTCGTCGTAGAAGCGGGGATGGTGCCGAGGGAGCGGGGCGTCAGTATCATGCCGCTCATGAGCGTGGACAGCCCGCGAACAGCCGTCGCATAGAGGGGCACGAAGGAAAAGACGCCGAATATCGCGGCGCCTATGATGAAATTCAGAAGATTTGCGGCGAGGAAAGGCGTTGATCTCAAGAGGGCGACGTCGAAAAAAGGATCGGTGTGTCTCTTTTCGTGCCTCACAAGCAAGACCAGCATGGCTGCGCTCAAGGGAAGCGACAGAGCGGCGAGGGCAAGAGACCTTGCGGAGAGGCTCTCGCTCACGGTATTGAGGCCGAACATGAGAAGAACGACGGCGACGCTCATGAAAGCTGCCCCGGCGTAGTCAATGCGAGGACGCGCTGGGGCGCGCGAGCTCTTCAGGAGCACGAGGACGAGGCAGATCAAAACGATGCCGATGGGCAGATTGACGTAAAAGATGAACCTCCAGGAATACCTGCTCACGATCCATCCGCCTATGTTCGGGCCGATAATGCCCCCTATGGGAAAGATGCTCGTGAAAAGACCTATGGCCCTTTCCCTGTTCTGGGGAAACTGATCGCTCACTATGCCCGACGCCGTGGGAAGAAAGCTCGCGCCTCCGATGCCCTGGAAGAACCTGAAGAGTATGAGGCTGCGGATGCTGAGCGCCAAGCCGCAGGCGAGCGAGCTGGCGGTGAAAAGGATGAGAGAAATGAGGAATACCCTTTTTCGGCCGAAGCTGTCGCTCAACTTGCCCACGAGAGGCATGGCAACGGTGACCGCTATGTAGTAAATCGAGATAGTCCATGCTGCCCAGAGCACGTTCGTGTGAAAATCCGCCATGAAGCGGGGGAAGGCCACGGCAACGACAGTGGCATCTATAGAGTACATGAGCAGGCCCAGAGCGGCCGTAGCAAAGATCAGGTAGGGTCGCATGTCGCTCCTTCTGATGGGTCGGGCTGCCCTGACAGCGTCACGGAACCAATCAATTCCGGCAAAGGGTCTAAGGCCGCCAGGGCGCCGACGATGAGGAGGGAGCGCGATTTTTGATCGCCAGAGGGGCTAGGCATTCTTTCTTTTCCCGCACAGATTTAACCGGCGACACTTTAGGGGCCCGCCATCAGCCTTGCGTCAGTCGCTTAAGGAGCGCCTTCCTGCGAAGGGTATGCTCCTTCCGGATCTGAAGAGGGATGCCGGACGATTCGGCCCTCCCTGCGGGTGCGCTTTTCGAGCTAGCGGCTCTTACGCAGGGACGGATGAGCCGTTTTTTCATAAAGAGCTTACGGCAAACGGACCCTGCAATTCAAGGGGAAAGCTCCTTCCCACCGGGCCAGGAGCGTCTCGCATGCTTCACGCCAGGTCTGCTCGTCTGTCTTTGGCCTTCCCCGGCTCTTGATTATGCTCGGACGGAGGTATAGTATTGCTTTTAGCGTCATTTCCGATCTCAAAGATCCTTATGCTCAGGAGGTGCCATGGTTAATGGGGAGGCGCTCCTTTCAATGAACCGGAGGGATTCCCTGAAAGGGGAAGGGGCCAGGCCAGGCCTTTTTTTCATGAAACCGGCCCTTGCGGTCCTCTTCGTGCTCGCTCTTGTCCTTGTCTGCCCTTCCCTTCTGGCTGCGGAGAAGGCCGTAGAAGCCCTTCTTCCCGATAGTTGCGCAGCGGGTTGGGTCAAGGAAGGGCCGGTCTCTACCTATACGAGGGAAAACCTGTACAAGTATATCGACGGAGAGGCCGAGCTTTACCTGCCCTACGGCTTCGAGAGGGCAGCGACCGTCATGTATGCAAGGCCGGGGGGAAGCGCAAGCGGGCTCGTCGTGAACGTCTTCGAGATGGGCTCTCTCCTCGATGCGTTCGGCATCTACGCCAACTACCGCAGCCCGTCTCTCTATCGGGCGGATGTCGGTGCAGAGGCTTTCGCGGACGAGTCGGAATTGATGTTCTTCAAAGACCGCTACTTCGTACAGATCACGGCTTCCGGGACCTCCACCCAGGAGCCTTCCCTGTTTCTCGCGTGCGCGGGCTCAGTGGCAGCCGCCATACCCGACGGCATTGCAATGCCGTGGGAGCTCGGGCTGCTGAAAGTGCCTGGACTCGTCCCCGGGTCGGAGAAGTACTTTCCCGAGGGCCTCCTTGGTCACGGCTTCCTTGGAAAGGGACTCACGGCCGATGTGATGCTCGGAGGGGCCCAGGTAAAGGTCTTTGTGCTGCTCCGTGATTCCCCTGATGGCATGGAGCGGACCGTCGATGCCTATGCCAAGTATCTCAGGGACTCGAAGGCGAGCCCCCAGGTCTCCCGGAATGACCGGGGCACGAGCCTCCGCGTAGTGGACCCCCTCTTCAAGGGCGTCGTGCTCCAGGAGTCAGGGCGGTATGGGGTAGGCGTTGCCGGAC
>CAYZAF010000518.1:0-2872 GCA_964476435.1 uncultured Syntrophaceae bacterium | reverse complement strand
GCGCTCGGCCCTCCCGACCGGATATCCGCGTAGCATTCGCCGAACAACTGGACCGACGTGTCATTGAAACCCTCTTGATGGCCGCCAGGCAGCGAGACAAGGCTTCGAGCTTCCGGATAGAAGAGGGAAGGATCCTTCATCAGTATCTCGTTGTTGCCGTCGCGCCGCCCGATCCACAATTGGTTCGGCATTTCCGAGTCCCATGCGGCCGATTTCTTGGAGGCGTCCAGCTCGAAGTAGATCCGGTTTTTGCGGCCCGCGGAGATCTGGCTGACGGTAAGCGCGCCTCTCTCACCGTTTTCGAAATGGAACAGCATCGAGGCGTAGTCCTCCGTATCGATCTCCACATCGGCATAATCTTCGGGTGCGAGTATTTTGCCGGCGTACGTCTCTACCGGTCGCAGGGGCTTCTTGCGCAGCCTGTGGACCGTAGCGAAGTCTGCCATGACTTCCACGATCCTGATCCCGCTCACGTATTCGACGAGGTCCATCCAGTGCGAGCCGATGTCGGCGACCGCCCTCGACTTGCCGGACATCTTCGATTCCAGGCGCCAATTGTAGTCGGTCTCATAAAAAAGCCAGTCCTGAAGATACGAGCCGTGGATCGAGAAGATCTTGCCCATTTCGTTCTTCTGCACCATGGTCTTGAGCTGACGGATGAGAGGGTAGTATCTGACATTGAAGTGGAGGGCGTTGACGAGGCCGCTCTTTTTCGCTGTCTCCACAAGGTCACGCGCCTCGTCGGCCGATATTGCGAGCGGTTTTTCGCACACTACGTGTTTGCCGGCGAGGAGCGCCTTTTTTGCCATAGGCGCGTGAAGATTGTTCGGCGAGCAGACGTGGACCACGTCGATGTCGCCTTCCACCAGCATCGCCTCGTAGCTTCCATAGTATCTGTCGATGCCGCACATCCCCGCCTTCTGGCACGCAGTCTCCTCGTCTGTTTCAGCAAGCGCCGTAACCTTGACGTAGGGCATGCGCCTAAGCGCCTGAATATGGACGGGACCGATGAAGCCCGCGCCAACGACGCCTACAGAAATCTCTTTCATCGAATGCCTCCTCGGGTAATTGCTGGGGCTTAAGGTCGCCCCCTTGGCGAACGAAGCCTTTGACGGCGCCGTGAAAAACTAGTCTGGCGGCTTAGCCACTAGACACGATAATAAGCCACGCCTCGAAGGGTGTCAACGAAAGAAATTGAGTCCCCCGTTCTACCTCGTTCTTGCGAGCAAATCCGCCGCCTCCTCCCCGCATGCCAAAATTCGGGAGGGGATTTGCCCAGGCTCAAAGTCAATATAGCCCAGGCCAGGGTATTCCTGCAGACGCTTGATTTCCCCCACGCATAATTGCGCAGCATGAACGAGGAATTCAACGTTCCAACCTTCGGCAGACCCCCATGAGATTGGGCAGTTGACGCATTGTATCGATTTTCTCTGGGTTTTTACGGTGAGGCTGGCCCTGCGCTGAAACGGTGGTATCGTAACGAGGAGTGCAGAACTCACAGGTGTGCGAGACTCATCGAGGATTCGGAGAGAGAAGGCGACATTCTCACCCGTGTGGCTGGATTTGTTCTCGACGATAATGGCCGATGCCGGCGCGTTGAGCCTCAGGGCCGCCTCCTTGAAGAGTTGCGCCTCTGGCTTCGTTAACTCCTTCCACCGGTGACCTTTTCCGCCAGAAAAGAGTATCAAGGGTGCAAGCTTTTCCCTGTACAACTCCACCGCCTTTAGCGCCACTCTTTCGTCATTGCTTCCGAGCCCCCATATGATGTCGCAGGCCTTCGGCGCTTCCCGAAGCGCCAGATAGTCCATCATAACAGAGGTGAGGTGAATCAACGTATCTCTATGGTGCCTGTCCATATTTCTCCCTTGAGGCTGGGTTGTCCCTCTTGTTCCACTAAACGGAAGAATGCATTCGGTAAGGACATCAAGGTCGATCAGGGATTCTCACACGTCTTCGAAGTTCTTGCGTTGATAGGGAGCTATCTTCCGCTCAAGCTTCACCCTTGCAACGACTACGAAGATCATAGCGATGACGAAGAGGATAACAAGTAGCAATCCTTCCATTGTTTCCTCCTTTTGCTAAAGTACTGCCTGATATTGGCTCTTTTGATAGTAACCCCTTGTTTCTAGAGATATCCCCTGGAGCTGTTCGGTTGCCCTTCAGGCATTGAACTGGCATTGGAGCCTTCAGTCTATTATCGCCTTTTGAGATTATCCTCCTAGGAGGAAAGAGGTGTCAATTAATTTCTTCCTGTCAAACCGACCCATTGCCGCCCTCACGGAGGACCACCACTTTTCCCACACGGTTACGTTATTTTCGGGTTGTGAGTATATGCTGTAATCTGCCATCGAGGGCCTGGCTTCAGGAAGAGGAGGGGTGCGGACGGATCGGAGGCGATAGTGAGTTTCTTGCGAAAGGAGGGGCGAAAATGGAAAGACTTCTCGTAGCTTTGGTGGCGGTGCTTATTTTGTTCAGTTTCTCGATGGTAGGCTTCGCTCAGGAGCAGAACGCAATGGGGACCCAACAGCAGCCCAAGCTTGAAAAGAAGATGGATCACAAAGAAAAGGTAGGATCCATCAGCATGACGCAACTCGCAAATGCCGAAAATGCACTCTACTCAGGCATTGGAGACGCGATGATATGGAGTTTGGTTGCATCGAATTCATGCCCGTCACCGAGCGGTGGACAGTTGAGTTGGCTCGATGAATTGAGCGGTTCTGAGAGCCAGACAGCAGGGCCTCCCGGCAATGGTCACGGTGCGTAACGGAGGAGTGGGTGGAGATATAGAGACGTCATTCGGGCAGCCGGGGGAGCAATCCCCGGCTTGACCGACGGCCGGCACCTGGCGCCTTGTTTGTCGACCTCTTCATCG
>CAYZAF010000517.1:0-6886 GCA_964476435.1 uncultured Syntrophaceae bacterium | reverse complement strand
CGGAGTGGATAGCGCCGGATCAGGGCCTCGTGAGGCAGGAAAACGAAAGGCTTCATGGATTCTTCAGGCCCGATGGCGTATCGGGCCGTGCCGTCCGTGAGAGAATAGGCTCTTTCATGGCCGAGTACATGGGGGTGGCGCGAACGGAAGACGAGATGAAAAAGGCCCTTTCCGAAATAGCGTCCCTCAAGGCGGAGCTCCCGCGGCTCCGGGCGCCGGGGGGTAAGCGCTTCAACCTCGGGTGGGTTGAGGCTATTGAGGTCCCCTACATGCTTGACGTCGCCGAGATGATGACCCTTTCCGCCCTCTCGAGAAGGGAGAGCAGGGGTGCCCACTTCAGGGAGGACTTTCCCGACACGGACCCGCGGTGGCTCAAGCACACCCGAATCCGGAAGGCAGGCACTGCCATGCAAGTCGATACGGCGCCCGTCACCATCACCACATTGAACCCCGGGGGATAGATATGGGCGCCTATGTCCGGCTGAAGATCTTCAGGTATGATCCGTCCTGCGACCTGGCCCCGGCATATGCGACCTACGAGGTCCCGTGGACGGGCGGGCTCCTCCTGCTCCAGGCAATCAAGTACGTGCGCGACAACCTCGACGAGACACTCGCCTTCAGGGATTACTGCTGCGGCTGCTCGTGGTGCTTCTCCTGCCTCATGATGGTCGACGGCAAAGGCACACGCACCTGCTCCAGGCCCCTCAAGGCTGGAGAGAGCCTCCTCGTGGAGCCCATGAGGGGGTTCCCCGTGATCAAGGACCTTGCAGTCGACTTCGGGCTCACGATGACGACCCCGGAGGGGACTTTCAGGAAGATGGAAGGCACCATGGTGAGGAAGGAAAAGGCTAAAGGGACGGGAGGCGCATAGGGGACGCCCCTGTCCGGCCCCTCATCCGCTACTTTTGCGCCTTCCGGAATGCTGCCCCCATCGAATGCGCCTTCCCGAGAACAGGCCCTATCCTGTAGTAGACGCGCTTGCCGGTTGCGTAGAAGAACGGCTCCATTCTGTCGATGTCGAGAGACCCATCCTTGGCGAGGATCAAGGCCTCTGCCTTGACATCCAAGACCTCTCCGATAAAGCGCGTGTGGAGCCCCAAATCGATCGTGTGTCTGAGCCGGCACTCGAGGACGAGGGGAAACTCCGCCACATAGGGGGCATCCACGAGCAGACTGCGCTCAGGCGTGAGCCCTGCAGCCTGCCACTTGTCCGTATCCCTCCCCGACACTATTCCCACGTAGTCTGTCTCCTTTGCATGGCGGGCGGAAGGGATGCTCACCGTGAAGGCCTTTCTCTCCGCGATGGCTGAGTATGTGTACGTCGCCCTCCTCAGGGATACCCCGATGCAGGGAGGGTCCGAACAACAGACCCCGCCCCAGGCAGCGGTCATGATGTTCGGCCTGCCTTCCCTGTCATACGTGCCGACGACCCACACGGTCGTAGCGCCGACAAGCGTGCTCGCTCCGAGGGACTGCTTCATGGCTGCACCTCTCCTTGCGTTCTTCTTTCGTTACTGGAATCCTAAGGCCCTTCCTCCACTGCCTTTTTGCCGCCGGCAGACCTCCTATCCTCCCCGCACCCTCCGCGACACCTCCCGGAGCGATCGGAATGCGCGCTCCACGGTTGCTGTCCTGTCGAGGTTGAGGAGGTTGCAGGTGGCCGGAGCGATCAGGCTTCCCCGGAGGATCGCCTCCCGCTCCAGACCCTTTGCTTCAAGGGTCCGCCACATTGCAGACAATCGCGCGTCCATGCTCTCGATGTCCTCCCCCGTGAATTCCTCGGTGAGGGTGGGCACGATGCCCCAGCTCACGATGTTCCCCTGTTCGATGAAGCGCCTCACCGTTTCGTACGTGGCCACGACATCGCCGAAGGCGTACGCATTGAAGGAGATGATCTCCAAGGGCAGGGAGAAGAGAAAGTCCCAATCCGGGTTGCCGCAGAGATGGAGACCCCTTGGCCCGTCGATCCCTTCGAAAAAATCCGTCATCTCCGCTTTTGCCTTGACCGCGTCGTATCCGCACATGGCGTTGAAGACGAACTGGAGTCCCGGATCATCGAGCCAGACGAAGGCATTCCCATTCTTTCTCGCGAGCTCCCCGTACTGGACGTTCACCTTCTTTTGAATGAACGAGAAGAGAAGGACGCGCATCTCATCGTTGTAGGCGATGGGCTTCCCGTTCTCGTCCGTTACTTTGAGGGCCAGGCTCACCGGACTGATCATCTGGCCCCTGACTGCCTTGTACGACGAGAGATCCAGCTCGAGAAAACGCCGGTAGACAAGGGAGAACTCGGCGGATAAGCGGAACGTATCGAGAGATGCCTCTTTTTCGAGATACGCCGGCACATCGTCCATGAACCTTGCGCTGTCCACGTGTATCCGCCGGTTTTCTTCATCGATCACGACACCGGGGAAATGCTCCATGGCCTGGACGTACATGTCTTCGTAAAAGGATACCCTCGGGAGCTGAGGCCAAAAGGGGATGTCCAACGCAAGGGCGGCATCAAGGGAGGCGGCCACGGATTCATGGGGCATGATCCCCATGGCCGTCGTTGCCAGATCGCCCGAAAACCCCAACCTCTCCTTCATGATCCCCCTGCCACGGCTTTCGACGGGCCTCAAGCGACCCCGATTTCCACTGCCCCTATTTCTTGCGCTGCCTCAAGACCTCCTCGCACGTCGGCATGTAGTCCTTTGGCGGGATGGTCTGCGTATCGCCGGACACGAGAAAGTCGTATTTCGGGTCTTTTGCCGTGACGCCGAAGTACATGGGAAGCTCGAGCTGATGGTCGCAGGCCCTCATGGTGAGCGGTCCCGCAGGGCTGTCAAGCCTCATGCCCTCGAGGGCGCTGATAAAGGCCTCCTTGTCGACCTTGCCCGCCTTCTTGAAACCCTCGCTGATGAACTCGGCGGTCATGTACCCCACAAGGGCCGAGCACTTGGGCAGCCTCTTGTAAGCCTTCTCGAATTCGTCGACGAACGCCTTGTTCTCTGCGGTATTGGGGAAGTTGAAGAGGTAGTCCGAGGTTCCGTACACGCCTTCGGGGCCATCCTTCCCCTGCGGCATGAGCGTGGCCAGCTCGTTGGCCGTATGCTGGTAAAACGGAAGCTTCTGACTCAGGCCCGTCGCCTTTGCCGCCTTCTGAAAGTTCACCATGCCGGATGCCCCGGTCGCTACGATGAGAAAGTCCGGTTTCGCTGCGAGGATCTGGGTAATGTAGGGCGTAAAATCGGCTTCCCCCACCTTCCACCACGTCTCCCCGATCTTCTGCGCCTTGGGGTTGAGCCTCTCGAGGTTACTCCACAGGGCGTCGCCGACGTCATGCCCGTATTCGTAGTCGTCGCCCGCAATCCAGTATCTCGTGAAGGGCTTCTTCGCAAGGACGAATGCCCCCGCCCTTCCGATCATGTCGGTATTCTCATTCATGTTGAAGACGTACCGGTGCCCCTTCTCCCCGACTATCTTTTCTGTCTTCGAATAGGTGACGAAAAAGGGCATTTTCTCTTTCAAAGAGAAGTCGGAAAGAGCCAAGGCAGTGGCGCTGTTGATGGTGCCCACGAGCACGTCTACCCCCTCCTTCCAGACCAGCTCTTTTGCGAGGGCAAGCCCGATGTCAGGTTTGAACTTGTCGTCGCGGGTGGTGTACTCGATCTTTCTGCCCAGGACGCCCCCTCTGGCGTTGATCTTGTCAACGGCGAGCCTGAAGCCGTCCAGCACGTCCGTAGTATAGGTCGTCGGCGGCCCCGTATAGGTATCGACGATGCCGATCTTGATGGTATTTGCCGCATGCCCTGCCGGGCAAGCTACAAAAAGGGCAGCCGCGAATAACACAAAGGCCAAAAGGGATACGAGTTTTTTCACGATAATGCCTCCTGTTTGTTCTCCCTGCAGTCCGAGATCTTTACGCACCCCCCGGACATGCAGGCAAAGCGCATCGACTATGCGAGGGACGTACAGGGAGGCGCCGGGCAGAAAAGCAAAAAAAGAGGTGCCGCGGGGGACCTTTAGGCCTTTGCACGACGGGTACGGTGCCTCTCCTGCCCTTCCCTCCTGATCCTTTTCTTTATAATGTTCTTGCCCCGGATGATGTGCTTGCCGATCAGCCTCTCGATCTCCCTGGCATGCTTTGTCCTCATCAAGTTCACGATCTCTTTGTGGTCTTTGACTGACAGGGAGAGCCCGGACTGAGATTGAAAGACAATCACGCGGTAGCGACTTATGTAGTCTCTGAGCCCCTGCACGAGATCGTAGAGGCGGGTGTTTTTCGCAGCCTTATGGATCGCATCGTGGAATTCGCCGTCGAGGCGTATGAACAACTCGGCGTCGGTGTTCTGGAGACAGTCCTCCTGACGCCCAATGAGCTCTTCCAGAGAGCGTATTTCGTCCTCTGTGATCCTTGACGTCGCGAGACGGGCCGCGTAGCCTTCCAGCATGCACTGGAGGTCCAGAATGTCCTCCACCTCTTCTTCGGTCACCCCCTTGACGGCAAAGCCGGTCCGGGGACGCCTGAAAATGAGGCCCTCCTTCTCCAGCTTCTGGAGAGCTTCCCTGACCGGTGTCCTGCTCGTGCCGATATGAGCCGCCATCTTTTTTTCTATGAGCCTCTGATTGGGCTCAAACTGTGCGGTAATGATGGCGTTCTTGATAGACGCATAAGCCTGGTCTCTTAAGGGCCCATCCTTTTTCCTGGGTTTCTCCCGGCTGGTCATCTCCTCCTCCTTAACCCGGATGGCGGTCTCGCTCGACGGGTACGGCCGCCCTTCCCGCCGACGGCCTAGCCTCCCCTAAAACCAAGAGATTATCACTCTTGAGCGGTTTTTGCCAGAGCAACCCTCTTATGCAGATCCCGAAAGGCTCCCCAGACCGTCATGCCGGGCCTTTTAACCGGGCAAGCTAGTTTGCGAGGCAGTGCTTTGCTGCTCTTGATCGGGCACAGGCCGCAAAAAATGTGCTTGACAAGTCTGAAGCGAGAAATGTATAAAGGAAGATAGTTTCATAACGCAACATTATTTCTGACTTAAGGAAGGACGATCAGCACGTCACGGCGAGGCGGCCTGACTCGTCGGGCTTGGACACGCACGGTTTGCGGGAGACTTAAGGATCACGTCCGAGCATCGAGGTGCTTTTGGGCAGGTTCTTTCGGTCGCGGTGAGCTTTGTTTTGGCTTCGGGAGCGGCTTCTATTCGGAGCGCTCTGGCAAGGGCGGAAAAACCGAGGGGCGGTGAGCAAAAAACCTTATAGGGGGGGAGTAATGAAAAGATTGGTTTTAGCCTCAGTAGTGCTCATTGGCGTTGCCATGCTAATCCTTTCAGGCTGCAGCAGAGGAAAATCGGTCACCGAGATCAAAGTGGGCGTTGTCCAGGCCTTGACCGGCATGTTCGCGGGTTTCGGCCAGGGAGGTGCTTTCGGCCTGAAGGCAGCGGTGGATGACATCAACAAGCAGGGTGGCGTGAAAATAGGGGGAAAGACGATCCCCATCAAGCTCGTCGTGGTGGATGACGAAAGCGACGCCAACAAAGCAGGATCGTGCGCTGAGAGCCTGATCGTGCAGGACAAGGTAAATTTCCTTTGCAGCAGCGACGAGCCCCCGCCCATGCACGTAGGCGTTTCTCGCGCAGCAGACCGCTACAAGGTCCCGTACGTGACGTCGGTCGGACCTTTTGAGCCGTGGATGGGCTTGAGGCAGGAGACGCCCACGAAATGGCCGTACACGTGGGCAACAGGCCTATTTGCCATAGTCGCCCCCGTGGAAAAAGGGGATCTGCAGGGCAAGCCGGGATATACGATTATGGACGTGTGGACATCGAACCTCAACCAATTTGGTAATCAGACGAACAAAAAGGTGGGGCTCATCGCCACCGACGAGCCTGACGGGAAGGGCTGGTATACGCTGTTTGGGCCGGCCCTGCAGAAGCTCGGCTACGACCCCATCGACATAGACAAGAATCTCGGCCTCATGCCTCTCGAAACGACGGATTTTTCGTCGGTGATCAAGCGGTATAAGGACGCCGGTGTGGAAATACTGTGGGGCAACTGTCCGGCTCCCTTCTTCGGCGCATTCTGGAGGCAGGCCCGTACCCTGGGCTTCAAGCCGAAGATAGTATCCATCGGTAAGGCTTCGCTCTTCTATACCGATGTCGTGGCCTGGGGCGCCGATCTTCCGTGGGGCGTGGGCATTGATATCTGGTGGGATCCATCGTTGAGAGATCAGCCGGGCATTGGCGATACGACGCCGAAGTCGCTGGCCGCACGATGGACGACGGAGACCAAGCAGCCCCTTAACCCGGCTATCTTTTTGGGCTATAGAACGATGCAGGTGCTGATAGACGCGATTCAGCGGGCAGGCTCCGTCGATCCTGAGAAGGTGAATAGTGCCCTGGCGCAGACGGACCTGGCAACGATCCTCTACAGGATCAAGTTCGACGAGAACCATTTTAGCCGGGGTCCTCTCGTATTCGGCCAATGGGACAAGGTGGACGGGCCGGAGAAATGGGAGCTAAAAGTGGTCTTCTCCCAGCACGACTTCGTTCCGGTGACGGGCAAGCCCGTATTTCCGGTACCCTATAAGTAGGCCGGAGCGTAAATAGGCGTAAGCACAGGCCGGGGGAGGCTCACGAGTATGGACAACCGATTCGTCGCTTGCATCGGCCGGCCATTTTAGCCCCCTTTGCCTCTGCTTATTCCAATTCTAAATCATGACGATATCGAGGCGCCGAGGAAGGAGCGACGAAGGTGTACAGTTGCGGTACATCGAGGAGCGAACTGACGAAGGCAACAAAGATAGCGCCGAGTTAGGATTGGAATTAGACTGCGGGCCTTGATGCGGGGAAGGCACCCATACGGCCCCATCCGCGGCAAAGGGCCGGCTTTTAGTGGAGCCAGGCCA
>CAYZAF010000516.1:0-7644 GCA_964476435.1 uncultured Syntrophaceae bacterium | reverse complement strand
ACGAAAGAAGGAGCGACAGGCTTTTCTTACGGCGAGGCCTGTCACGAGGAGGTAACGGGTAATGCGCCCTTGGGGATAGCATCGAAACATTTCGAGTATGCGCAGGTGCTCCGTATTTCTTCTGTGCGTTGCGGTGGCGGGAGCTCTCGAGGAAAGAAGGAGCGAGAAGCTTTTCTTAGGGCGAGGCTGCTAAGAGGAGGTAACGGGTGGTGCGCCCTTATGCGTGCCAATGGAACATGTATGGCTGCGGGATGTGACGTGGGGAGACAATAGTGGTATAATGGATACCTGCGTCGAGTGTGCTATGGGCATATGTTCTTACTCATTTGAGGAATTTGTCGAAAAGGTGCGGGCCTTTCACGGCTTTGAAGCGCCGGGCGTCATTATCGGCGGTTACATGGTCGACCTGGCCTACAGGTGCCTGCCCCCCAACGGGGCGTACGATGCCCTCTGCGAAACGCCAAAGTGCCTACCCGATGCCATCCAATTGCTTACCCCGTGCAGCATCGGAAATGGATGGCTCGTTGTCATCAACACAGGCCGTTATGCGCTGATTCTGTATGACAAGGTAACAGGCGAAGGCGTGAGGGTCTTCGTGGACACGGCGAAAGTCGATGGATGGCCGGAGATAAGGGATTGGTATTTTAGGACCAAACCCAAGAAAGAAAAGAAGATAGAGGACCTCTTGCACGAGATACGGGAAGCGGGCTCGGCCATATGCAGCGTCCAGGCCGTCAGGGTTTCAGGCCGGTTTCTGGGGAAAAAGCACAGGGGGGCGTTCGCCGTTTGCCCGGTTTGCAGAGAGTCGTACCCTGCCGAAGACGGACCCCTCTGTCTCGGCTGCAAGGATGGGGACATTTGCGTGGTGGTATCGCCACTGGTCGCCGGCCGGCAGTGACCGCTCCCCGTTTATGCCTACTTGAGACAGCGGAGCGCGCTCTCTGGGGCTCCAGCGACCAATCGAGGGCTGAAAGAGGAGGGTAGACTAATTCGCATCAGGGGCGGGAAAGCCGCTATTGTCTCCGGTCCGATGAACTTACTTGTTTTGGAGTGTAGCGGAGAGGTCGGCGAACGCAGGGTCGACCTGGGGGAGGGAGAATGAGAAGCCTGGTTTTTCAGAAGCTGAGAAATGCGGCTCTTGGTGTCACGATCTTTGCATTGTTTGCCTGCGCGGGCACGCCGATGAAGGGATACTCCGGTCCCGCCCTGCCCGCAGACCAGACCGCCCTTGTCAGGACCGGCCCATACACAAACCTGATCGCATGCGACGGCACGAGCGTGCCCGGCTTGAGCGTCGCCGTTCTGCCCGGTGAGCACACCATACAGCTGAAGCCGACCTACGGACAAGACTACAGAAGCTACTCGTGGCCCTTTTTCTTCTATTCGCGGGTGATCGGTTCACTCGTATTCGAGGCCCAGGCAGGCCACACGTACGTTGCGAATGTGAATCTCCTTCCCGCGCCTTCGACGGAGGAGGCTCCGTCTGGCTCAGGGTTTGTCTGGGTAGGGTACATCGAAGATCGGACAACGCACCAGAGGCTTGCAAAAACCGATAAGCTGCCCTTGGAAGTGGAGCCGAGGGTCCCGGGGGGCGGGTTCGGGGGCGCCCACGCTCGTTAGGCAAGGCTCCTTCCGGCCCTTCTTCCGCGAGGTCCGCGCCTGAAAGAGGATTTTAGCTAAACACTGGGCTTGGGAGCCTTCTTCTTGTCGGCGATCGAGGCCCGGAGCGCCGTTTCGGCCCTGGCCCGCTCTGTCTGCTCTGCCTCAAGGTCCCTGTTGAGAGAAGCAATTCTCTCTTTCAGCGCCTCAATCTCCTTGTCCGACTTTTCCAGTTCCGCAGACAGCGCCGCAGCGCGCTGTCTCAGGGAGAGCATCTCAGCCCTCTGCGACTTGAGACGGCCGATCTCCCATTGCTGCGTCCCTGCCACGGCGGCCAGCACAACGATGATGAGGAGGCCGGCCATTGCGGCAGCGAGGCGCTTCGCCCTATTCGTGTGCCTCCTGGCGGCCCTTCTCCTCGCCCTTTCGGCCCTTCTGTGCTCCCTCTCGAAGTACTCTTCGGCACCTTTTACCAGAATCCCAGGCCTCTTGAGACCGACCACTTTAGCTTCTCCTTGCGGGCGCGCTCAGCTTATCGCCAAGCCTTCCCTATCCTATCCAGCGCTATTCTATCTCGCGAGGCTTTCAATTTTCAATGGTATTTTCAGCCTCCCAGAGCGAAAATATGGGAGCCTCTTTCATTGACGCGGATAGGGTGCGTCGCCCAACGCTGACCCGTGTGATAGAACCCACACACCCTGTAGTACGCGTTGACAAACAAACGAGGACGCTATAGAATTCGTGTTACCTTTTCTCCTCGGCAATCTCGCGAAGGAGGCCCGTGGGCAACATACGAAGCATGTTCAACCCGAAGACTGTGGCCCTCATCGGCGCCAGCGACACGCCAGCCTCCATTGGCAGGGCCCTGCTCCATAACCTGCTCCTCGGAGCAGGCAGGACAATTTTCCCTGTTCATCCGCGGAAGAAGAGCCTCCTGGGCATCAGGGCCTACCCTGATGTCGCGAGCGTTCCTGAGAAGATCGATCTTGCCGTCATCGCCACTGCGGCACCGACGGTCCCCTCAATCGTCGAAGAATGCGGAAGGGTAGGGGCTGAAGGAGCCATTATCGTCTCCTCCGGCTTCAGGGAAACGGGCTCAGAGGGGCAGGTGAGGGAAGAGGAGATCACAGCTCTTAGAAAGAAATACTCTTTGAGGATCCTCGGACCCAATTGCCTGGGTCTCATCAGGCCCCATATTGGTTTGAATGCGACGCCGTTGGCGTCGAATCCCCTTGCCGGCAAAACAGCCTTCATCTCCCAGAGCGGCGCATTCGGCAGGGCCCTGGTAGAATGGGGCATAGACATTCACCTCGGTTTCAGCATGTTCGCTTCCCTCGGCTCCATGATAGACGTAGATCTGGGAGACCTGATCGATTTTCTCGGGTACGATCCCTACACGAGAAGCATCATGATCTACATGGAAGAGGGCATCGGCGACGTGAAGAAGTTCATTAGCGCGGCAAGAGGGTTTGCCCGGAACAAGCCAATCGTCCTTCTGAGGCCGGCACGGATGTCGGATGGCGCAAGGTCCCATCAATCTCACACGGGGTATCTGGCGACGAGCGACAAAGTCTACGATGCGGTCTTTAAACGGGTCGGTGTGGTAAGGGTGAAGACCGTGGCCGACCTCGTCAATACAGCCGGCGTGCTCCATTCCAAGCATCTGCCCAAGGGCCCCAGGCTGATCGTTCTCACCAACGCGGGCGGCATCGGGATGATGGCCGTAAACGCGCTGCGCGAATTGGGAGGAAAACTTGCCAATCTAGCCGCAGAGAACGTCGAGAGGCTCAAGTCCTTCCTTCCCTCTTTCTGGGAGGAGCGCTCACCCATCGACATCCTCCGGGACGCGGATGTCCCGCGATACGCGGAAGCGGTGAGAATATGTCTTGAGGACAACGGCGTCGACGGCGTGCTCGTCATCTTTACCCCCCAGGGCGCGGCGAGGGCAGACAAGCTTGCAAAAGCAATCGCGGCAATTGCTGACAACGCACCGAAACCGATCATCACCACGTGGATGGGCGGCAAGGAAGCCCAGGAGGGGCGGAAGATCCTCTTCCTCAACAACGTTCCCACCTACGATACCCCTGAAGAAGCGGTAAGGACCTATCTGTACATGTACAATTACGAGCGCAACCTGGAAATCCTCCACGAGACCCCCGTAGATCTTCCCGTGGATTCGGCGCCGCCCAAGCACACGCTCAAAGCCCTCGTCCGCAAGGCCCTGGCTGAAGGTCGGACAGTGCTCACAGAGGAGGAGTCGAAGAGGTTTCTCGTCAACTACCGCATTCCCGTCACAAAGACCCGCATGGCCGGGAACGTCGAGGAGGCATGCGCCATCGCAAGGACTGACGGGTATCCGCTTGTCCTCAAGATCGTTTCCCCCACCATCAGCTATAAGAGCGATGCCGGCGGGGTGGCCCTGGGCATCAGATCGGAAGAAGAGCTGCGGGACGCCTTCGCACGGATGATGGAGAGGGTGCGCACCTTTTGCCCGGAGGCGGAGATACGGGGGGTAACCGTCCAGAAAATGGTGGAGCGGATCGACTATGAGGTGATACTCGGGTCGAAGAAGGACGAGGACTTCGGCTCAATCATCCTCTTCGGCATGGGCGGCGTGGGCGTTCAGATCTTCCAGGATTTCTCCATCGGCTTGCCGCCTCTCAACCAGGCCCTTGCAAGAAAGCTCATGGAAGAGACGAGGGTGTTCCGGCTCCTTCAAGGGTATCGGGGAAAGCCTCCGGCGGACCTCGGGACGCTGGAGCAGATCGTCCTCTCCTTCTCGAACCTGGTCGCCGATTTCCCCGAGATCGCCGAAATGGATATCAACCCTATCGCACTTTCCGAGGGTAAGGCTTTTGCCCTCGATGCGCGGATCATACTCGATGCGGCCTATTCCAAGGGGTCGTTCTCTCACCCCCACCTGATCATCAGCCCCTATCCCACGAAATACGTCATCAACTGGGCCCTTCCCGATGGGACCGCCGTGCTCTTCCGGCCTGTCCGGCCTGAGGACGAGCCGCTGGAGCACGAAATGCTGACGAGTCTCTCGGAAAAAACCCTGAAGGAGAGGTTTTTCCAGGTGATCAAGCAGATCACCCACGATATGCACGTGCGCCTGTGCAACATCGACTATGAAAGAGAGATGGCGATCGTAGCCGAGATACGAGAGGGGAACAGGAAGCGGATCATCGGCATGGGAAGGCTGATCGTCGAGCCTGACTTGAAGAAAGGCGAGTTCGCCGTTGTTGTCCACGATGACTTCCAAGGCAAAGGGCTCGGCTATAAGCTTGTGGACACGGTGATTGGGATAGGTCATGAAAAGGGTGTGGAGGAGATTTACGGTTTTGTTCTGTCAAACAATGTGAAGATGCTCAACATGTGCTCCAAGCTGGGCTGCGCCATAGAGCCTATGGAGGACGACATCACCAAGGTCAGCCTCTCTCTCTGATAGGCGCCCGCTCACTTTTGCTTCCATTGCGATGCGTCGCGAAAGCACCCCGCTCTGGAAAGGACAGGCGTCTGAAGCCCTTATCATTGTTCTTCGTCCTCGTGGTAGAATGTCCCAATAGACCGGTAGCGCTTCGCCAACCCTTTTGCCTAAGGGGGGTTCGAGGGGCATGAAGTCAGGCCGGCCAAGCAAGGGTTTGCGGGGTTATTCGGGGGGGGCAGGTTCCAGGCATATCAAGATGGTGCGGCAAGATAGGGAGGGGCTTTAGGTGAGCCCCGTGAACTCGTTATTCTTCATTCAGCAGTTTCACTATGTGGGGCTCTTCGGCCTTTTGATCCTCGGCGGCGTGGGATTCCCTTTCCCCGAGGATATTACCTTCGTTCTCACCGGCATTCTGCTCGCCCAGGACGTCATAGATACCATCCCCGCTTTCTTCGCTGTCTATTCGGGCCTTCTGATCGCGGACCTCATCCTCTACTCGATGGGAAGGAAGTACGGCCGAAAAGTTGCGATGTACAAACCATTCGCAAAGATGCTGACGCCGGAGCGGTTCTTGCGTCTCGAGTACAAGTTCGCCACGAGGGGGACGTCATATATCCTGTTCGGCCGCCATTTGCCGGGCTTGCGAGCGCACCTCTTTCTCGTCGCAGGGGTCATGAGGATGCCCATCTTGAAATTCTTTTTTGCCGATGCCTTTTCAGCGGTCTTCTCGGTGATCATATGGGGAGGCGCCGGCTACATGTTCGGCTATAAGTTCCTTTTTCTCAGGGAGAGGTTCACAAAGATCGAGCACATGGTCATTATGCCCATCCTGGGGATAGGCGTCGCTGCTGGCGTAATCTATCTCCTCTTCCGGTTCTACAGGGAAAAGAGGAATCTCCCCTAAGTTTCTCTTGACACGCGCAAGCGCGAGCGATATAAGTTGTCATGACAACGTTTTTGGCGGACCCATTCCTCCCGTGGACTCCCCATTGACGGCGAAAAAGTAGGCGGAGAAGGGAGAGCCGGTGAAGAGAACGCCCTCCAGTTCCGAATCTCTCGGCTTCTGGATATACCGCACCCAGAGCCAGGCGAGCAATCTCCTGCGAAGGACGTTCCAGGCCCACGGCTACGACCTGACGCCTGAGCAATGGGGCGTGCTCGCGACATTGCGCGAGTCGGAAGGGGTGAACCAGAGCCAGCTCGGTGAGAAGACGTTCAAGGACCGGCACAATATTACGAGGATTCTCGATCTGCTCGAGAAACGCGGATTGATCGAGCGGCGCACCGACGAGGGCGACAAAAGGGCGTACAGAGTTTTTCTCACGGACTCCGGGCGGGAGCGGGAGGAGGAGTTGGAAGGTCTTGTCAAGAGCCATCGGGAGGCGCTTTTCGAGGGTTTGAGCGCGGAAGACCTGGCGACGATGCGGCGGATTTTCGAGCACATCGTGAGAAACATCGAGGAGCAGGTTTAAAAAGACCGCAAGAAGAAGCAAGGAGGGGCGTGAATGGCGGGGAAGCATAGGTCTGACCGGGGGCGCTTGTGCTCGCGCGTGGGCGGGTCACGGAGCGGAATGAATGGCGCTTCATGCCTGTCCGGTGAGCACTGCGCCGGAAGACGCATAAGGCTTCAGTGGATTTGTTGCGTGACCGTCCTTGCCATAAGCGTCATGCTGATTGCGGCCGGATGCCGCAAGGGGCAGACGGGGGAGACCGCGCCAGCCCCCCTCGTCGAGGTGACCAGCGTCATCCAAAGGGACGTGCCTATCTATTCCGAATGGACGGCCTCCACCGACGGCCTCGTCAATGCGACCATCAGAGCCCAGGTACAGGGTTACCTGATCAAGCAGGATTACCGGGAGGGCGACCTGGTCAAGAAGGGTCAGGTCCTCTTTGAGATCGATCCGCGGACCTTCCAAGCGGTCTTGGAGCAGGCCAAGGGGCAGCTCTCCGAGGCCAGGGCGCGGTGGGAGAATGCGAGGGCTAATCTGGAGCGGATCAAGCCGCTCGTGGAGCAGCGCGCGGTGAGCCTGAAAGACTTAGACGACGCAATCGGCAACGAACAGGAGAGCCAGGCAGCCGTAGCATCGGCTACTGCCATGGTGGACAAGGCCAGGCTTGACCTGGAGTTCACGCGCATCCTGTCCCCCATCACCGGGATCGCGGGCATAGCCCGCGCCCAGATCGGCGATCTTGTCGGTCCCGGATCGATAGAGGAACTGACCACGGTTTCGACGGTCGATCCCATCAAGGTCTATATCCCCATGAGTGAGCAGGAATTCCTCCGGAACGTCGAAAACAGGCCCGGCAGCGCCGAGGGCATGGAGCTTGAGCTGATCCTCGCCGACGGCACCGTTCACCCCCAGAAGGGCGCTTTTGCCTTCGCGGACCGCCAGGTCGACATAAAGACGGGAACCATCAAAGTGGCGATTCTCTTCCCCAACCCGGGGAATACGATTCGACCCGGTCAGTTCGCTCGGGTGAGGGCCCGGACCGCGATCAAGAAAGGGGCCCTCCTCGTGCCTCAAAGGGCAGTGACCGAGCTCCAGGGAAGATACCAGGTGGCAGTAGTGGATCCGCAGCATAAGATAGCGATGAGGGCAGTGAAGGCGGCCGAG
>CAYZAF010000515.1:0-6854 GCA_964476435.1 uncultured Syntrophaceae bacterium | reverse complement strand
AGCCATCCCCGAGCTCATCCGCATCTTCGTCGATGAAGAGGGTCTGGAGTGGGAAGATGCCTGGGACCTCACGAGCCGGACCATCGGCTATACGAACCACACGATTCTCCCCGAGGCCCTCGAAACGTGGTCGGAGGAACTCGTGGGCCATCTCCTGCCGCGCCACCTCCAGATCATCAAGGAAATCGATCGGCGCCTCCTCATTCAGGTGACGCGCCGCTTTCCCGATGAGCCTGGACGCAAGGCAAAGATGGCCATAATCACGGGAGACAACGGAGGGGTCGTCCACATGGCTCGGCTCTCCATTGCAGGCAGCCACGCCACGAACGGCGTCTCAATGCTCCACACGGATATCCTGAAGAACCAGGTCTTCAACGATTTCTACCTCTTGTATCCGGAGCGCTTTCACAACATCACGAACGGCATTACCCACAGACGATGGCTCATGGAGGCGAATCCCGGCCTTTCCGCCCTCATAACCGACACCATCGGCGATGGATGGACCCGCGATCTCCAGCATTTGGCCGAGCTCGAGAAATTCGTCGACGACGATGGGTTCTGCAAGGCCTTCGACGAGATCAAGCAGGCAAACAAGAGGAGGCTCGCATCGTACCTGGAGAAGACAGACAGGATCTGCTTCAATCCTTCTTTCATGCTCGACTGCCAGGCCAAGCGGTTTCACGAGTACAAGCGTCAGCTCCTCAACATCTTCCACGCGGTAACGCTTTACAACAGGCTGGTCGACGGCCGGGAGACCGATTCCTTTACCCCAAGGACGATCCTCTTCTCCGGCAAATCGGCGCCGGGATACCTCTTCTGCAAGCTCATCATAAAGCTGATCCACAACGTGGCAGACGTGATCGCCGCACACCCCCTCGTGAGGGACAGGCTTCAGGTCGTCTTCGTCCCGAACTACGGGGTCACCCTCGCCCAGTTCATGATTCCCGCCACGGAGCTGTCCGAGCAGATATCCACGGCCGGGTATGAGGCCTCCGGCACGGGCAATATGAAGTTCATGCTCAACGGAGCCCTCACCCTTGGCAGCCTCGATGGGGCAAACGTCGAGATCCGCCGGGAGGCGGGCGAAGAGAATTTCTTCCGCTTCGGCCTGGACAGCACCGAGGTTCTGGCCCTGCGCGCCTCTTACAACCCCAGAACGTACGTTGACGGGAACGAAGAGCTGAAGAGGATCATGGACCAACTCGCGGCCGGATTCTTCTCCGCCGAAGATCCCTCCCTCTTTCAGCCCATCCTCGACAACCTCCTCAACGGCGATCGATACCTTGTCCTCGCCGACTACGCGAGCTACATAGAGAGCCAGGCAATGGTGTCTGCTGCCTACCAGGACCGGGTAGGGTGGACGAAGAAAGCCGTGATAAACGTGGCAAGGTCCGGCAAGTTCTCGAGCGACAGGGCAGTTGCCGAGTACGCAAAGACAATCTGGGACGTAAGCCCGCTCGTTTCCTCCTAGGCAAAGGCCCTATTCTGGCCCTGCATAAGGAAGGAGAGGTACCTCTTCCACCCGCGCCCTCCATTCGACACTTATCGAGTGATGCAATACTAGTGCTTTTTTTGCGTGGATGAGCTACCATTCCGGGTATAATCGGCCGAAGCTCCAAGGTCTGCCGAGAACCCAGATTAAGGAGGAGAGAGCTGTGAGAGGTAATGGACCTATGCTGGCTTTCGACCATGGGGTAGAGAAATGGCGCCGCTAATCGTCGCGGCCTGCATTATCGGTCTTCTCGTTGCCGTGGCGGCCGGATATGGCCTGAAGATCCGCGCCGAGATAAGGCGCCTCTCCCCGGCTCCCACGGGACTCATCATTCACGGCATTCATTCGATCAGGGACGGCCACGTCAACATGTACCTCATCCGGCACGACGACACCTATGTGGCATTGGACGCGGGAAAGAATTACAAGGCCATCGAGCAGGGGCTCAAGGAGATGAACGTGAGGAAAGGAGAGATTAAGGCGGTTTTCCTCACGCACAGCGATCGCGATCACGTTGGCGGCCTCAAGCTATTTGAGTCGGCAAAAATCTACCTCTCGAGGGACGAAGATGCCCTCGCAAGGGGAAAAACGCGCCGGGCCTTTATCTTCGGGAACAGGATCGACGCTCCTTATGAGTTGGTGGAAGACGACCAGGTGGTGGATGTGGGCAACATCAGGGTCAGGTGCATATCGACCCCCGGCCATACACCCGGATCCATGTCTTATGTGATCGACGGCCGCTACCTGTTCACGGGCGACACGCTGAGTCTGAAGAACGGATACGCGGGGCTTTTCAGCGATTTCTTCAACATGGACTCGCCGGCGCAGATTGAATCCCTTCGAAGGATCAGCAGCTTACCGGGCATAGAATACGTGTTCACCGCCCACCACGGCTATACCGACGACTATGGAAAGGCCTTTCGACACCTGGCAGGATTGAGGTCCTGAAGCCGGTTAGGAAGCCGCCCTCGTTACCCCAAGCGTGCGTCACGGACGCGCCCGATACCTCCCGCGGGCCGGGTTGGGGAGGCTTACGATCACCCTCGTGCCCTTGCCTGGCTCACCCTGGATGGAGAGGCTGCCATGAAGCTTCCTAGCGACGAGCCTCGCTATGGGAAGGCCGAAGCCCGTACCCGTCGGCTTGGTGGAGAAGAAGGGGGTGAATAGTTTCTCCGCCTCCTCCGTGGGTGAGGCGCCCGAGTTGAATATCTCGATCCGCACGTTGAAGGGTGGGGTGTCCTCAAGGCGGGAGGAGATCCTGACAAATCCCTCTTCCTCTCCCACAGCCTCCACGCTGTTCTGGATAAGGTAGTGAAAAAGGTATCCGAGCCACTTCTCGTCGCCCTGCACGCGATGCGCCCCGTCCTGAAAATCGACGTCCACCCTGATGTGGCCAAGTTTCTCCTTGGTATCGGCGTTTTCGAGAACAGGGGCCACTATCTTGCGGATCTCCACCGGCTGGAACTCTGGCTCACCCTGGAAAATATCCATGTAGACCTTGATGTCCCCGACCATATGCTCCAGTCTAAGGTTCTCTCCCATGAGCATCTGATAGACGCTGTACTCCCTTGTGCCCTCTTCTACCTTGCTCTGCAGCTTCTTGATGTTCCATCCGATGACGAGGGCGGGGTTTCTCACCCTGTCAGCCACTTCCCGCATGACCTCTATGTCGCAGCTCACGGTAGTCTCGATATAGGCCGTTGTCTCTGCGAGGAGACAAAGATCGAGTTTCTTGTTGATCGCGGAGAGGAGGAGGTCCCTCTTTTCAGAAGGTACCTCTCGGGAAGCCACGTTGTGACAGAATTGCCGTATCATGGCAAAGCCCAGGTTCGAGAACCTCTGATCGAGACTCACCTCCACGTGCCTTACGCCCACAGCCCAGAGATATGCGAGAAATTCGTCGTCGGCCTTCGATCCAAAGAACGCCTCAAACCAACCTGCCCATACCTTCTTCATGCGGCCTGACGAGCCTTCTTCTTCCAAGAAAGGCCTGGTATCGGCTATGTCGTAGAAGATGTCGCAGAAATAGTCGGCGAATGCTCTCTTCCGGGCGACGAAGAGGGGCGCGAATCGTTCCAGGATCTCCGCTTCCCCCTCGTCCATGCCTATTCTATCGAGAAAAAAGCGAAGCCTTTGATGGGGAGAAAGGTCAGCCATGAGACAAGTCCGCCCACAATGGCCGGCAAAAAAGAGGCAAATGGGTCATTTGTGGGAATGGGTCGATGCCTCTCCGGCCAGCTCGCCGCCGCAGCTCATGCAATACTTCTGGCCCTCATAACAGATAGAGGACTTGCAGTGGGGGCAGCTGTTTATGAGGCTCGGCTCTCCGCATCGGGGGCAGTACTTGAACGGGCCGGACACCCTCCCGCTCGGCGGGTTTCCGAGGAAGCCGCACGCAGTGCAAAAAAGCATATTCCCTCTCCTTTGAGGAAGATCCTCTTTTCGCCGCGCAAGTACGAAGCACCATTGAAAGTTTGTCCCTCTTTGGCCTGCTTGTCAAGACAAGAAAGAACCGTGAGTAACGTCTAGAGGTGATTGCTTTTGACACCGCCCACATTTACTTTTGCCGGCCTTCCCGCTAAGCTTAGGGCTATGGAAGTCTACACAACGGATGTGCTGGTTGTGGGGTCGGGAGGGGCCGGTCTGCGGGCGGCTATTGCCTCGGCAAATGGCGGCCGCAAAACCCTCATCGTCTCCAGGGGAAGCCCTGCCCTCGGATCGGCAACCCTCTTGAGCGACGGATTCTTCTCATCGAGCGGCCATGACATGTCCGCAGGCGAGCACGCGCGCCTCACCATGGAGACCGGCTACTTTCGGAACAACCCCGAGCTGGTGAGGGTGCTCGCCCAGGAGGCGCGTCCGCGCCTAGAGGAGTTATCACGCCGCGGGGCGCGCTTCCGGAAGGACGAAGGGGGAATGCGGCTCCCCCGGCGCGCGTGCGCCACCGGCATGGGCATCATCAAGGTGCTGAAGACCTGGGCAGCCCAGGCAGGGGTCGTTTCCATGGGCTGGACCACAGTCGTCGATCTCATCGTTGATGAGGGTCAGGTTGCAGGCTGTCATGCCATCGCCAGGGGCCAGCCTCTCATCATACTCGCCCGGGCGACCGTGCTCTGCACGGGCGGGGCCTCTGCCCTGTTCCGTTTTCATGACAACCCTTTTACGAGTCTCGGCGAAGGCTATGCCATGGCCGATTGCGCAGGGGTCACCCTCGCGGACATGGAATTCATCCAGTTCTACCCTCTCGTCACGAATGAGCCTGGGACACCGAAGACCCTTATCATGCCCCCCCTCACCGACATAGGGAAGATCATCAACGATGAAGGGGAAGATCTCGTGGAGAAGTACGGCCTCACCTCTTTCCGCCCTTTGGCGTCGAGGGCCAGGGATAGACTCTCCCGAGCCCTTTTCCTGGAGCACCTGGCGGGACATAACGTTTTCTTCGACCTCCGCGCCATGACGGAGGGCGACTGGCAGAGCCCCGCTGCCGGCAAAGATCTGCAGAGGCTTTTCGAAACCCGCTACCATTCGGCTACGGCGCCCATACCCGTCATGCCGGCAGCCCACTTCACCATGGGCGGCATCCCCATAGACGAGTACGGCAGGACAGTGAAAGAGGGCTTGCTTGCCGCCGGAGAGGTGACGTGCGGTCTCCACGGGGCAAACCGGCTTGGCGGAAATGCCCTGTCAGAAATCCTTGTCTTCGGGGCCAGGGCTGGCGAGGCAGCCGCGGCGAGGGCAGGCTCTATCTCCCGGCGACGGCAAATGAGGCCTTGGCCAGGCGCCCAGACGGCCTCCCCCTCGGGAATCAGCCCCTTGAGCGTCCTCAGGAGCCTGAAGGAAATTATGTGGAAACACTGCGGCCCGGTCAGGACCGTTGAGGGCCTCACCCTCGGCGCAAGTCTTGTTGCCAGGCTCCAAGAAGAGACGCTAGGCGCGCGAAAACCCAGTGAAATAGCCCTGGGGGCATCGGTCGGGAACGCCCTTCTCACTGCCCGAAGGATCTTCGAGGCGGCCGAGGCGAGGAGAGAGACCCTGGGCGCCCATTTCCTGGCGGATTGACCGCTACTTCCCTTCCCTCAACCACGCATAATAGTTGTCGGACGCGTAGAGCGCTGCAAGGGGATTGTGCCCGGTTACCCTGTCCTTGACCGCAAACACCGTCGTAGGAGCCTCGGCGTATTTGAAAAAGAGGGAATCGTGGCCCACGCAGAGGCCGAGGAGCACGTTGAAATCAGTTTTGCCATCGTTCACGAGCATGGCTTGATACACGGGGTTGCACATGGTCTCGTGGTTTCCGATAAATATCTTCTGGCTCTCTTTCACCCCTATCTCTTCTTTGGGCACACAGCCCGCCTTGCAGCCAGCTGAGACCACCTCGAACCCTCTACCCTTGAGGATCTTCCCCACCATTGAGGCCTCCTTCGCGAGACCCATGCAGAAGACGAGACCCAGTCTCCTGTAGCCCATACGCGCCGCGAACTCGCAGATCTCGAGGATCCGGGGCTTGACGGGATGCATCACATAGGGCCTCTTATCCCTGCCAGCATAGCACTCCCCTTCTTGAATCGAGGCCTGGCGGGCGAATTCTGCCGTTTCAGCCTTCCCGTACTCTTCCCTTGCCCTCTCGAGAATCTTCTTCTTCCCCGTCGTGGGGCATCCCCTGGACGCCCGGCCCCCTGGCCTCATACATGCGCGCTCAGACTCACGCGACTGGCAGGCTGCGCAGTCAGGCAGTATGGGCTTTCTCATGATCGGCCTCCCTCATCGAAATCCTAGTGGATCAACCATCATACCAGGTAGATCGGCCCAAGGTCAAAGGGCCCTAAGGCCTTCCTGACCAACACCCTCTCCTCGTCCCCCTCCCCCTTTCCTACCACGAAGACTTCTCTTCTTAGAAGAGAAGATTGCCCTTGAGGAGCGACCACCGTCCGCTCTCGAAGGCTATTCCTTCCGATTCGCCGCGCCTCCTCTTAGAGCCGGCCGCCATCGGCAAAGCATTGCTTCTTGGTGATCACGAACACTTGTCCGGTGGAAAGGCAACCCCACCGTCCGCTTTCGAAGGCTATTCCTTCCGATTCGCCGCGCCTCCGGTGCTGACCCGTCTAGACGGAAGACTCGCTCACGCACCGATTGCGTACCCACCCGCGGCACCAAAGTCTGGTCTGCCGCGGGTTCCTGCTCTCTCGTTTCGCTGTGTGGTGCTCCGCAAACAAGAGCGCCCTCCTAGAAGGCTACCCGTCGGTATCAGGCGCGTGGATTAGGGAGAAGCCCTGCACCCAGAAGGTGCAGGGCTTGCCTATTGATTCCTCGTACGCTCGTCTTTCGTGACGGGCACCCCAGCCCCTCCCGGCGATGCGAA
>CAYZAF010000514.1:0-2622 GCA_964476435.1 uncultured Syntrophaceae bacterium | reverse complement strand
AGGGGACGGCAAGCCTCCGAACCTTTGTGAGATCGCGGACGCTCATAGCCTAGGGTATGAGGGAAAAGGCAAATGCCCTATCCTGCCTTTTCGCTTCCGCCTCCTTGAGCAACTACCATGCCAGCCCTCCCTAAACGGGAGCATAGCTGATCCTCTTCGATCATCGCATGGAAACGCCTTCTTTGTCGGTGGGGGGGAGACGGCTGGCGCAAGAAAGAGCAATCCGCTTCCGGGGCAAACGGCGAAAAAACGCCTCTTCCGGGTGCGCCAATGAGGTCGGCCCAATCCGACCTTTCCGCCTCAAGGCCTGGAAGCGTGTTCGCATTCTCCGGAAAGACCGAAGGGTTTTGCGAACACCGGTGGCTGGAACCCAGCTCCCTTACAAGGGGAAGGATGCCTCACAAGTTGCCGAGCCGCTCCACGAACTCATGGAGAAACTTCTCCCGCTTCTCGAGGGCTTCCCGGAATTCCTTTCTTTCCGTTCGATGGATTTCGACCTCCAGGTGGCCCCGATAGTTCTCGATCACGTTCCGCAGTATCTTTGCCTCCTCCTCAGTCATTTCCAGGCGTACCATGGCAGCCCTCCCTTCTCCCAAATTTGTCCGTTTCACTAGGAGTATAAGGGGGGGCAGCCTATTTGCAACCGCTCTTTGCGCTTCCGTCGTGATCCCCCGCCTTTCTCGGGGGACGTGTGGCCCCAGCGAGCAATTCTGTTGACACGGCCCTCATTGTAAGTAGAATTACTGCATACACCCCATGGACCACGAGACCTTCTATGACGTTGTCGTTGTCGGCGCCGGACCTGCGGGCTCAACGGCCGCCTACGAGCTTGCCAGGCAGGGGGTGCGCGTGGCTCTCGTGGAGAAGGAATGGATGCCCCGCTATAAGACCTGCGGAGGCGGGGTCACCTCCAGGGCGCTTCAGCTCCTTCCTTTCGACGTATCGGAAGCCATCGAGCGGCAATGTCGCATTGCCCAGTTGAATCTTGCGGACGCAGGGCTCTCTTTCGTGGTGGAAAGGGACTATCCCCTCATATCCATGACCATGCGTGAGAACTTCGACCTTCTGCTGTTCCGGGCCGCTGCCGGGGCAGGGGCCCACGTGATGGACGGAAGGCGCGTCACGGACGTGGCATCCCACAACGGAAAGATGGAGGTAATCACGGACCGGCAATCGCTCCCCTGCCGCTTTGTCATCGGCGCCGATGGAGCAGGCAGCATAGTAGCGAAAAAGGGCGGCTGGAGAGACAGGCTCCCCGTGGTGCCCCTTCTGGAATGGGAGGTTCCTGTGGAGGAAGGGATTCTCGATGCCTTCTCCCAATCGGCCCGGTTCGAGTTCGGACCTGTCCCGGCGGGCTATGCCTGGATTTTCCCGAAGAAGAGCCATCTCTCAGTAGGTCTCGGGGGCTACGGTCAGGGCAAGGTCAATCTCAAGGCGAGACTCCGTGAATTCATGAAATCCTCAGGGATCGCAGCAGCGTACGGGGTCGAGGAGCACAGCTATTTCCTCCCCACGGGTCCCCGCCGGGAAGGATTTGTCAAGAACAGGGTCGTCCTGGCAGGAGATGCGGCGGGTTTTGCCGACCCCGTAACGGGTGAAGGCATCACCTATGCCCTCTTGAGCGGGCATGAGGCCGCAAAGGCCGTAATCTCAGGCGATTTCACGCCGGCCCGTGTGGAGGAAGCCTACGTGTCAGGAATCACCGTCAATGTCCTGCGCGAGCTGCAGTGGGGTAAGCTGCTTGCCGTACTGCTCTATCGCTCAGCGAAAATCCGCACCCTTCTTTTCCGTCAGTACGGTAAGCAGCTTACCGAGGCTTTCGCGGACATCATTACCGGGGAGAAGAGCTACGCGCTCTTGTGCAAGAAGCACGTGGGCCTGCGGCAGTTCTTCCGCCTTTTGAAGCATTCTTAGGCGGCTATCGGCTGAAGGCTACGTAAGGAGGCACTGCAGATGGGACTTAGATACGAGGAAGTAACGGAGGAGGCGACAAAGCTCCTCAATGAGGTGGAAGCCAAACATTTCCCGGACCTGAGAAACGCAAAGATCATCATGCTCTTCGACCTGAAGAAGCGTACGTCTGGAGGCAGGGTCGTGCTCGGCCGCATCATGAAGACGAACGACCTCTTGAGGCATCTCACGCGGGATGAGGCCGTGGCAGTTGAGGGCTACGATTACATCGTAACCCTGGACAAGCAGGGCTGGGATGCCATCGGCAAGGAAGACAGGGTAAGGCTCCTGAGGCACGAGCTGAGGCACACGTTCTACGACTCCGAATCGGAGGCCAACCCGTACAGGCTCATCGACCACAGCATAACCGATTTTTACGAAGAGGTAGAGTTGAACAAGGACGACCCCAGGTGGCGGGAGAGGGTGGCCACGGTGGTCGCCGACATATACGAGCAGCAGAAAGAGGTCCGGAAGCAGGAGAGGAAAAAGCAAAGGAAGAAAAAGCGCTCCTTTGCCAAGGACGAGTAAGGGTGCACTTTTCGACTTAAAGGCAGCTACCTTTCCCCGTGCGCCCTGGCGAGCCTTTCCTCGAGGCCGCTGTCCGCCCAGCGCCGGCTGCCAGGCTTGCACCCCAGATGGCGCCAGAGGCCCTGTCCCACGCATATGCCCTTA
>CAYZAF010000513.1:0-3391 GCA_964476435.1 uncultured Syntrophaceae bacterium | reverse complement strand
GTGAAGAAGTTCGTGAACAAGTGCTTCCTGGATACGATTTGTGCCGAGCTGCAGTTCGATGCGGGCGTGAATCAACCTGATGGGCTGGCGTTCAAGCTTAACGACATAGCCGCTCGATGGCAGCCCATGGCTCTCATGGTACTGCAGACACCCGCCGTAGAAGTCGGCAACGCAGGCCGCAAGAGCACGAACCTTCGGACAGGGGGACAGGCGCCGCAGGACAGCCTCTTTCGCCGCTGGTTGGCGGGCGCCCTGTTCATCGTCGCATTCATATGGTGGATCGTCTGGCGATACAATCGACAATTGCCGCGCCCTACCCCTTCTCTTTGAGTGATGAGGACGGACATATTATGCCATAACTGGCATAATAAGCAATAGGCTGTTCGCTTTCTGCCCTTTTTTGACCTTCGGCCCTCGCCACGTGCTGCCAAAAGGGGCGGCTGCATTCTTCCATCGTCCTTGAAATGGCGCGCCAGGGCGATTATCAGACTAGGGATGAGTGTCAACAAGACTGATAAGAAAAAGGAGGAACGCACCATGCGTGCCGATGCCAAAATTGGGATTGCCGAAACCCAGAAAAGGATTCTACGAGACGCCGCGGAGGCCATCCGAATTGCCAAGGAGGGTCTTGGCAGAGCCAGCGACGCGGCCCTCGGCTATGACCGGGAGATGGTTGAGCAAATCCGCGATGAGAGGGCCTCCCTCGATGCCTTCCTGGCTCGGCTGACAGAGGCCCAGTCTATTACTGATGAAGCTCTTCTCGGCAAGGCTGCCAGAGACTTGAAGCTGCAGGCTACACCGCTTCGTGCATCAAGCGATCGGATCAAGGAGATGGCGAGCGGCACGAAGCCGACACCGGGGGTCGTCGGATACATGGATGAGGCGGTGACGCTCATAGCGCAGGCCCTGGCTTTCATCGCGGAACTGCCCTAATTGGGCCTCCGCCAGCTCCCTATTTGAGCAAGCGATACCATGGCCTGTCAGGCTGGCCCATGAGGTCCACATAGATGTGCTTCGTCAGCGTATACTCTTCGAGGGCCATGGTAGAGGCGTCCTTTCCCCAGCCTGACTCTTTGCAGCCGCCCCACGGAGTCTCGCACGAGATGCAGAGGTGCTCGTTTACCCAGACGGTGCCGGCCTTTATCCCTGCGGCCATGGCGAGCCCTGCACGGACATCCTTCGTCCACACGGAGCCGGAAAGGCCGTACTTCGTGTCATTGGCGAGAGCGATTGCCTCGTCCGTCGTGGCGAAGCGGGCGAGCCCTACCACAGGGCCGAATATTTCGTCCTGCATGAACGTCATGTCATTGGTGCAATCGCCGAATACCGTGGGCGCCACGAAATAGCCGTTTTTGGTCTCAGGGGTGGTCGGCCGCTCACCGCCGAGGAGGAGCCTCGCACCCGACTTCCGGGCATCATCGATGTAGGATTCGACTTTGTCCCTGTGCTCCTTGTAGGCAAGAGGTCCGATGACCGTCTCCACTTTCATCGGGTCACCCACGCAAAGCGCACTTGCTGCTGCGACGAACTTCTTCGAGAACTCGTCGTAGAGCGACTCATGGATGTAGAACCGGCTTGCCGCAGCACAGACCTGCCCCGAATTGAAGAAGGCGCCCCAGACGGCTCCCTCCACCGCCGAATCGATGTCCGCATCCGCGAGGACGATGAACGGGTTCTTTCCCCCCAGCTCGAGGCCGACGGGCTTGATGCTCTCGCTCGCGAGGCTCATGATGCGCTTGCCCGTGGCTGAGTCACCGGTGAAGCCTATTTTGGCGATGCCTTGGTGGCGAACCATGGCCTCTCCGGCAGTGCTCCCCGGTCCGGTGATGACATTGACTACCCCCGGTGGCACCCCTGCCTCCATCGCGAGCTCGCCGATCCGGAGCGAGGTAAGGGGAGCGATGGAAGGCGGCTTCACCACGCAGGTATTTCCCGTCACGATGGCGGCCGCCATTTTCCAGACCACCATGAGGGCAGGGAAGTTCCAGGGCGTGATCAAACCGACAACCCCCAGAGGCTCGTGGACCGTCATGGAGGCACACCACGGTCCTACAGGGAGGGTCTCGCCTGTCATGCCCCGGGCCACGCCGGCAAAATACTCAAAGTGCTCCGCGCACTGGGGTATGTCCATGCCCATGGTCTTCCTTATGGGCGATCCCTGCTCCATCGTCTCCAGCTTTGCCAACTCCCCAAGGTGATCCCTTATAAGCTGGGAGAGCTTGAGGAGCACCTTGGACCGGTCGGACATCGGTCGTCCGGCCCAGGCAGGATGCGCTTCAAGGGCTGCCCCCACCGCCCTGTCCACATCCTGGGGGCCACACCTGGGGACAGAGGCAAAGGGCTTGCCGTTCGCGGGGTTTACCACCTCCATCCATTCTCCTGAAACTGCCTCCCGCCCTTTCCCACCTATGAGTACCTTGAATTCCAGTGTCATGAAGTCACCTCCTCCAGCTGGCTATGTTTTCTTACGGGCTCACCGGGTAGTCGGACGATTCTAGCCGAGGCATCATCCCTCCCCGGCGCGCCCCTTGGCAACCCTGTAGTAGCTCGCACCTTTCGCGCACGGCCTGCAGAGCGCCCTGCCGTTTTTGTGAACATCTCGCATATCCATGACGAATTCGCCGCACTGCTCGCACAGGGCTACCCACAGCAGGTTTCCGGGCATGTCCTGGGGACGCAGGGTGACGCACACCTCCTCCATGTGGAAGAGCTGTCTGTCAGGAAGGCCCATGTAAGGCTTGATGCGCATGTCAGACCGGCATACTCGCGAAGGCGCACCCCACGAGCCTTCCCCGGTGACGCCCTTCACGGAGAGCCTCATTGCCTTGCCTGTCTCGAGATTGAGAAACGTCGCCGCCACCTTTCCGTAGTCAACGATCCTCAGGGTCCTCTTGCCGGGCCGGCATCCGGTGACGGCCATGACCGCATCACTGACGCATCTATCGATCTCCACGAAGGCCATGATGTTCGAGCTGTCCCTTCCCCTGGGGTCCTCGATGCCGATAGCCTTGAGTCCCGCTATGGCCATCCTCGTGCCCACAGCGAGGCGGGCGCACGAATTGCCGTGTATCCTCTTTGCGAGGTCCAGGCAGGTGCCGAAGTCGAGCAAACCTTCATCCATGCTGCGCCCCCCTTGCGGCGGTCGTTGCGGCCTCAAACCATATTACCCCCCGCCCAGCTCGATCCGTAGGGCGGGTTATCCTTTCCCCTGACCAGGACAGGGCGGGCGAAAGGGCGGCGTTATGTATATTAGGGAATAGCATGGATCATTATATACAATATGATATAACGTAGAGTCAAGAAGATTTCGCCCCGGGGGTCGGTCTGGGGCAACCGGTCCTGCTAAATGCATCAGGGGTCAGGCACCCGCGTCGTCGAACTTATAACCCAC
>CAYZAF010000512.1:0-6379 GCA_964476435.1 uncultured Syntrophaceae bacterium | reverse complement strand
TTATGAGGGAGCTTGAGTTTGACGGCATCATAATCGGGGCGGGCCCCAACGGTCTCACCACCGCGGGGTATCTGGCCAAGGCCGGACTGAAGATTGCGGTATTGGAGCGGCGATACGAAATCGGGGGCGGATTGGCAACGGAGAACCTTCTCCTCCCGGGGATGCTCGTTGACAGTCACGCCATCTACCACATGATGGTGGAGTACGCGCCTCCCTTAAGGGACTTCGAGCTGGAGAAGCGGTACGATCTGGAATGGATCTACCCGGACGTCCAGGTGGTTATGCCCTTTGCGGATGGAACCCACCTCGCCCTCTACAAAGACCCGGAGAAATCCATCCGGTCCATAGCGCGCTTCTCGCAGAAGGATGCGGAATCGTTCTCGAATTTTGTCAAGTGGTCGGACGAGGCCATGGACATCTTCCTCGCGCCCGCGAGCTATGTAAACCCCCTGCCGAGCCTGGAGCAGGCAGCCAAGCTCGAGAATCATCCGGCCACCAAGTGGGACGACGAGCTGACCGGGTATACGCCGAGGGAGATCATCGACTCGTGGTTCGAGAACGATAGGGTCAGGGCCCTTTTCCTCTATCTTGCCACCATGTGGGGGTTGGACTATGACCTTGAAGGCCTCGGATATCTCGTGCCTCTCATGATAAACCGGGGATGGCACTTCCAGCTTTCCCGGATGGGGTCGCACCACGTGGCCCACCTCCTCGGCAAGTATGTCTCGGAGAACGGGAGCAGGGTGGTCACCGGCTGTGTGATCAAGAGGATCGTGGTCGAGAACGGTGAGGCAAAGGGGGTGGAGCTTGACGACGGCACCTTTATCAAGGCGAACAAGTTCGTCTGCAGCGCCATAAACCCCCATCAGACTTTCTACGACTACATCGGCAAGCAGCATCTCAACGAGGAGCTCATCGGGAGGCTCGATCAGTGGCAGTACTCGGAAATGAGCTTCTTCACGTGTCATCTGGCGCTCACAGAGGCGCCGCAGTTTGCTGCCCTGAAGAAAGACCCTGAGCTTTCTAATTCGCTCCTCTATGTGGTTGGCTACGAGAGCGAGCAGGATCTGGTGGACCATTTCGAGGCCTCGAAAAGGGGTGAGCTCCACAACGGGGGCTTCAATTGCTGCTTTCCCTCGATCCATGACCCTGTTCGCGTTCACCGGCGGGCAGGCAGTGCGGTGAAGCACGTCGGCCTGATAAGCATGGAATGCGCCCCTTACAACCTGAAGGAGGGTGGGCCGCAGGCATGGTACCGGATGCGGAGGCCGTACGCGGAGCAGTGCAGGAAGACCCTCGAGAAATATGCGCCCAATATTAACTCGAACACCATTTTGTGGGACTACATCGGCACACCCCTCGACATAGAGAACAAGTTTCCCGACATGAAGAACGGCTGCTTCAAGCAGGGGGCCTACCTCCCTCTCCAGATGGGCTACTTCAGGCCGAATGAGTACTGCAGCCAGCATGACTCCCCCATCAAGAAGCTCTATCTGGCCGGGGCGTGCACCCATTCCGGCGGGATGATCACCTACGGTCCCGGCTTCAACGCGGCTGAAAGAATAGCCGAGGATCTCGGTATTCAGAAGTGGTGGCCCGAGCCCCGGGGGGTCAAGGAAGCCAAAGCCCTCGGATTGTTCTAAGAAGCCCGCAAGGAGGGGAGGCAGGGATGTTTATCAGATCGACAGGTTTGGGAAGAACGCTCTTGACCGCGAGGGTGGCGAACATAGAGACGACCGCGGTGGTTCCTTCGACGCTGGAGCTCCCGAAGGACAAGGGAGCCGAGCCGATGAGAATGCTCATGGTCATGCAAGTGGTGCACCCTGTCAACTGGATGGTGAGGGCCTTCGTGGATCCGTCCGATCTGCGGCACATGATAAAGGTGGTCCTCACAAATCCCATGCTGATCCTGAGGGGGATAAAATTCCTCTTCTCCAGGGACCCGGTCTACGCCACATCCGCAGCCGCGGAGGCGCCTAGCGCGCCTCCCCCGGATAAGGCTGCAGCGGCTCCCGCAGCGGCTGCACCGAAAAAGGGGCCAGGTCCCATACCGGCTCCCGGCCCGAGGCGCGGGCCCGGGCCTATTCCGTCGAGGTAGAAGGGAAGGATCAAAGTCTTAAAGAGAGAAGGAGGTCCGTATGCCGGATAAGAAGTATGATGCGGTCATAGTCGGTGGGGGACACCATGCTACCGTAATCGCCTGTTATCTCCAAAGGGCCGGGCTCAAGACCGCCATGTTCGAGCGGTGGCACGAAATGGGGGGAGGCGCCTGCGGCGAAGAGCTGCCTGTCCCCGGCTTTATCCAGAATGTCTGCGCCCACTTCACCCGATTCTACACAAACCCCGCCTATCAGGATTTCAACCTGAGGGACTACGGGCTTGTCTACCTTTTTCCCGAAAACAACGAGGCGTGGATCTATCCTGACGGGAGGTACATCCTTGGCAAGACCATCTTCCCCGTCGTAGACCCCTTCACGGGCAGAGCCGAATTCTCGCCCAAGGCTGCCGAATACACGATCAAGGAAGTGGCCAAGATCAACAAGGACGACGCGGATACGGTCGAGGAGATCATCAGAAGGTACCGGGTGAGATGGAGGAACGAGTGGGGGAAGTACCGCTTCACCGGGCCTGCCGAGTGGCCGGAAGGTCCAGACCCGCTCGAGGCCCTCGCCAACGATCCGAAGGACGGCATCGATCCCGACATCGCCTTTGGCACGGTCGGCCATATAGCGACGACCCTCTTCAAAAGCCCTGAGATGCAGACCTTCTACATGAGGGCCATACAGACCTCCACGGGCTTGTTTCCCCAAGATAGACCCGGCCCCTACTGGCACATCCATGCCCTCGGCCTGATCCTCTCCATGGACGCTGCGGCGATCGTCACGGGAGGGACCCACAGCATCACCCATGCGCTCCTCCGGGCCTTCCAGCAGTACGGTGGTGAGTTCTTTGTCCTGAACGAGGTGAAGAGGGTGCTCGTGGACCACAACAAGGCCTACGGGATCGAGCTGATGGATGGGCAGAAGATCCTGGCTGATGTGGTCGTGAGCGATCTATCCACCGAGCTGACTATGGACATGGTGGGCAAGGAGTGGTGGCCTGAAGAAGTCTGGAACAAAGGCCAGAAGCTCAAGGAAAAGCCTCCCACTCTCGACGACAAGGGCTACGAGAGAACACAGCTTTTTTGGGGGAACGTGGCCCTCATGGAAGCGCCCAAGTACCCTCAGACCGACGAGCTTGGCCTTGTTCCGCGCCTCTACCTGGGCGAAGCAGACCCGGAGTATTTCCTGAGCGGCCGCTACCAGAAGGAGCGGTGGGAGCAGGGCATTGCCAACCAGCTCTATCTCCTCGTTGCCCCCGACGTGCAGTGGGACAAGACGCGGGCGCCGGCGGGTAGATTTGCCGCCCTCGTGGAGGAATTTACGTGCCCGTGGAGGAACTTCAGCGAGCGCGACTGGCTGAGGATGAAGCGGGAGATAGAATTCAAGTTCGTCGACGAGTGGGGCAAGTACGCCCCCAACGTGACAAGGGAGAACTTCATCTCCGCCTGGATCGCTACTCCCGACGACGTTGTCAACCGGAATCCCTGCATGCCCCAGGGAGGCTGGGGCGCCCTCGACGCCCACTATGAATGCTCTGGCAGGAGTAGACCCATGCCGGAGCTTTCCGGACAGCGGATGCCCCTCAAAGGATACTACCTCTGCTCATCAGCGTGCCACCCCGCCCACGGCATAGGGCGGGGGAGCAGCTACAACTGCTATAAGCTCATTGCCAAGGATCTAGGCCTTTCCTACAGACCGTGGGAGGAACGGGGGTGGTAGGACTCTTTTCGGGGATGACTTGTGACGCCTGAGCCTGAGTGCGGCATCTGCCTCATGCACTGGGCGTATGAAAGGCTTCTGCCTCACGCTGACGAAAGGGAGGCTGCGGCGATCGGGACAACCATGCTGCGGGCCATTAAGGGGGGGATCACTCCCCAGGCTAACCTTGGCGGCCTTTGCAACACCGCGGTCTATAGCGTTCTCCCTTACGCGGCACGGGCCATGGTCCACTACGAGGGGCTGAAGCAGAAGAGCAACGAAAACGCGAAGGCGCTGATTCCCGAGGCAAAGGCGTTTGTCTTGTCCGGCCCCACGCCGAAGGAGGCGTTCGGGCGTGCGTGCTTCCTCGCTGCGGCGAGCAACGTGGCGCCCCTCAACTCCCCATCCGGGGCTTACACGTTCCACGAGATCGAGGCGGTCATCCGGGAGGGCAGCCCTGGCTCTTCCGTTCCGGATGATGTCTATGAGGCTGTCCGGGGAGCCCGCCGCATTCTCTATGTCGCGGACAATGCCGGCGAGATAGGATTCGATTCCCTCGTCATTGACGTGCTCAAGGAAATGGGGCCCTCCATTACCCTCGCAATAAAAACGAGGACATTCTTCGAAGATGCCACCCTCGATGACGCCCGGTTCTTCGGCCTCGACAGAAAGGTGGAGAAACTTGTCACGGTGGAAGGATTCCTTGTGCCCTCTCAAGCCTCCGGCGAGGTGAGGGACGCTCTCGCGGGATGCGACCTTGTCATCAGTAAAGGTTCGGGAAGCTACGAGGCGCTGCACAATGAGATGGGAGAGAAGCCGCTGATTGTTATGCTCAAGGTGAAATGCGGACCGATCGCGCGCCATACGGGCGCCCGCGCAGGGGAGGTGATAGTCGGGCTCGACAAGCCAAAGAGCCCTCTTGTCGTTGAGCCGCTGATCTAGACTATCGTTCGCAATCGTCTACGCGGCGGTCCATGTTCCGGACTCAGAAAAGATGAAACGGAGGGAAGGGGAGTGAGCAATGGGGAAGCTTGATGGACGGGTTGCCATAGTCACGGGCGGCGGCAGAGGGCTGGGCAAGGCCTTCTCAATCGGACTCGCTGCCGAAGGGGCCAGTATCATGGCGGCGACGAACGAGACGGCCGGCCTGGACGAGACGATTCAGGAGGTGAGGCAAATGGGCGTCGGAGGCGAGTCCCTTATCATGGATGTCACCTCCGAGGAAGACACGGAAAAGATGGCGAGGTACGCCATGGACCGGTTCGGCAGGATAGATATCCTCATCAACAATGCAGCCTACTACTACGGGCTCCGGAGGAAACCGTTCTACGAGATCCCCGGCGACGAGTGGGACTTGGTGATGAGGGTGAACGTCAAAGGCGTGTGGCTTAGCACCAAAGCTGTCCGACCCTACATGAAGACGGTTGGAAAGGGAAAGGTGGTCAACCTCGCCTCTGAGGTCTTCTTTACCGGGTCCCATGGTTTTGCTCACTACGTAGCGACGAAAGGGGCGGTCATCGGCCTCACTCGCGCGCTCGCGATCGAGCTTGGTCCCGACCACATCTGCATCAATGCGATTGCGCCGGGCTTTACCGATACCGAGGCGAGCCGGACCATCGCAGACGTGGGCAAGTACGACGTCTCCAGGACCCCGCTCGGGAGGCTGGGAACAAGCGAAGACCTCGTGGGGATGGCCGTTTTTCTGTCTTCCGATGCCTCCGATTTTGTCACGGGCCAAACCATTCTCGTGGATGGCGGCAGGGCAATGCACTAACAAACAAAGGGGGATGACCATGAACGTGTACGATTGTGTACCAGGTCTGGAGTTCGACGAGGCGACCGACTTCAACATATCTCCGTGCTGGTTCCAGGACGCGACGCACTCCGTGCCGCCCTGGACCCCCATGTTCGGCTGGTTTTGGGTCAACTTCTGCCGTCATGGGATGCAGTACGGGGCGGAGAAGCTCTCGCTGCCCACGGTCAAGGGGTGGGATTGGCGGTTCAAAGACGGGGGAGGCTACCTCGCGCTCCTCATCGTGAAGGACCCGAACGAGCGGAAAGAACGGGAGGAGCGCTTCAGGGCTGCCATCAAGCCATTCGTCGACGATTTTGGCGGCCTGTGGAAAAAACTGGTCGATGAGATGCTCGGCAGGTACAACAAGCTGAAGTCCCTCGACCTGGACAAGGCCAGTAACATAGATCTCCTCGACAACTTCGAGGAGACGATCAACTGCTGCCGGCGGATGTGGGAAATCCACATGTATATGATGTACGGCGTCTATACCGCCTTTGTGCTCTTCGAGCAGATGACCAAGCATCTCCTCGGCATAGACGACACGAGCCCCGAGTTTCACAAGCTTACGAGCGGATTCGACAACAAGAGCTTCCAGGTGGACAAGGGCCTCTTCGAGTTGGCAAAAAAAGCCAGGGAAATGGGTCTCAAAGATGTCTTCCTCGCCACACCCGCCGCTGGTGCGAGAGGCGCCCTCCAGGCATCGCAACAGGGAAAGGAATTCTTGAAGACGTTCGATGCGTTCATGGAGAACGAAGCGGGCTGGAGAATGGAGAGGATGGCGGAG
>CAYZAF010000511.1:0-4070 GCA_964476435.1 uncultured Syntrophaceae bacterium | reverse complement strand
CACGAGGATGATGCGGTTTATCCTGTATTTCTCGATGGCCTCCATGATCTCCTTTGCTCTAATGGTCTCGATCAGCACTAGGGTGGCCCCTTTCATCATGAAGCTGCCCGCCATGCCCTGCTGGGCAAGACCATGTCCGATCGGCGTCGGCAGTCCCACGACAGCGTCCGTGTCAGTATCGAGAGCTGCACACGCAACACCGGCCAGGTAGCTGTTATGGGTCCGAGGCACGCCCTTGGGCAGTCCCGTCGTGCCGCTAGTGGGGAGAATGAGGGCCACGTCGTTAGGATCCGGTCTGAACTGCTTCAGGTACTTGCCGGGATCATCCCTCGGCCTGACCTCGTTGATGAGTCTTCCCATCGACAGCGCATAGGAAGGCAGCGCCTCTCCGTCTTCCGGCATGATGACATGTCTCAGGCACGCGGCCTCGCTGCGTATCCGCTCCACAAGGGGAAGGAACTGGCGGGTTGCGTCCCTCACGGGTATGATCCATGCGGCCGGCTCCGTGAGCCTGAAGAAATGAGAGACCTCGCGATACTCGTGACGCGGCGTTGCCAGGACGGGCACGCCACCTATTCTCTGCAACGCATAGAAGACGATGAAGAATTCGTGCCTGTTCGGCAGCTGAATCACTGCCCTGTCATATTTCTTGATGCCTAGATCGGCAAGGGCGATAGCGAGGCGATCGACCTTATCTTTCAGCTCGGAGTAAGTCAAGCGAGCTCTCGCGTCTATTATCGCTATCTTGTCCGGATAGGCTGCAGCCGCGCGATCGAGGAGATCACCGTACGTCAGGTTCTGCCACCATCCTTTCGACGTGTACTCCTCTATCATGTCAGGGGGGTAGGGGGTGGCTCCTTCCAGATAAGTCAAGTTCTTGGATGGGATTTTTTTGTGTTTCACAAGCCGCCCGCCGGAAGATCGTTCGAGGAATTAATCCACAAAACGCCGAAGGATGGCCCCTAGTCGACAAACCTGAACATGCGGGTCAAGTTGCCGGGGAGCTTGAGATTGTAGAGGCGGACTGCATTTCCGCCCAAAATAAGATTTAAGTCATCCTGCGATATCTCCAAACGCAGGAGCTGCCTCATGCTCCAACCCCAGATATCCACCTGATGACGAATGATGCCTTCTTTGATGTTTTGCCTCGTATAGCTCCCGGGATGCCTCCCGGGCTGGGCGTAAACGGGCAGGCTCGCTCCCCAGTCGGTGCCCCACAGGAGCTTCTCGGCCCCTATGCTGGGGTCATTCAACGCCTTGTAGTACAGCTCCGTCCAGAAACGCCCCGTCTCCAAATAGACATTCTTGTGACCGGCAGCGACATGGAGACAGGCGTCGTAGAAATGCTCCCACCAGCCCCCCTCTATGCCGGCGTGCTCCATTATGATCGGAACATCAGGGTACGCAACCGCGAGAGTGTGGGCCCAGAGAGGATTGTACGTGGCTGGAAAGCCGTGGTACGCGATAGCATATCCCCCCGGAACCCCGGCGTGGTAGCGTACGGGTACCTTATACTTTCTGGCCAGGTCCATCACCTTCATCATGTCCTTGATTATAGTCCGTTCGTCACGGTCCTCGTAGCTAGGGTCCCTTGGATTATCAGGGGGCATGGGCATGCATTCCCCTATACCCACGAATTTGCCAGTCTTAAGGAGCGAGTCGAGTTCTTCGCACGCGGCATCCATGGTCCACTTTATGTCGCCCGCGAGCGCCCTGTCTTTAGTTGTTTTCGCCTGACAGTTGCACACGAACTTGTCCGGGTACTTCTCTACCTGCTCGGCGCTTATCTCGTTCGTCATGCCGAAAGCCGGCTCGAGGACGCACATGTCGACACCGTAACATTGCATGTCGTAGAGGAGGCGGGGCGTATTGTCGTAGGCCTGAATGTTGAACATGGCGTGGCCCAGGTCGCTGTACTCCTTGGAGCCCTTAAGGGCCTTGCCCGCTGCGTGACGCTGAGCGTGGACGTGCGTATCCACCACGAATCTTCCTAGCTTCAACATTGTCTCCACCTATGTACCTAATGTAGGCCCGGCTCTGCGCCGGGAAATAAGTATAGGAACGGCGCTACAGGCATGTCAATACAAATTATTCGAGTCCCACGGCGCGAATGGCTTAGAGGCAAAATCACGCAGTTGCAATTCAGGCCGGTCTTTGATAAAGTCGACTGGAGAGACAAAAACGTGGTTGGTTCGTGAAAGAGGGAGAGGTGACCGGGAGCGCTTTCGCAAGCGTAAGCCCTGTGGGCTTAGGTCGAGGAGCGCCATGAATTGGGCTTTATTCCTTTCCGGGAAGCCCTGTGGGCGGGGAGCTTCACTTCGGGCTTCGAAAGAACGGGAGCAAAAGCAAAAGAGGGGGAATGTCCATGGAACAGAGCCGTTTGATGAAGGTCGCAAGCGTCGTTGGTTTATCCCTGTCACTGTTGTTCCTGCCGGGAGCAAGGCATGCAGGGGCAGCAGAGCCCATCAAGATCGGCGCGGTGCTCGCCGTTACGGGATTTGCGGGCAACTTCGGCACGAACACGAAGCTCGCCATCACCTACCTGCAGGAGGAGCTCAACCAGAAAGGGGGGATTGCCGGTCGGCAGGTCCAGGTCCTCATCGAGGACGACCAGAGTGTCCCGACAAACTCGCTCGTCTCAGCGACAAAGCTTATCCGTGATAAGAATGTGTGCATGCTGTTGGGCCCGAACCTCACCCCCATGGTCATGCCGACACTTCCCCTTGTCGAAAGGGAGAAGGTGCCGCAACTGGCGATCGGCGCCGGTCACGAGGTCACGGTCCCCCTCAAGAAGTGGGTTTTTCGTATTCCAGTGACAGACTACCGCCTCGCGCCGCGCATGCTCGATTTTGTCGTGAACACCCTGGGCGCGCGAAAGATAGCCGTTCTTTACAGCACGGATTCCTCTGGGAAAATGGGGTTGCAGGGCATCGAAGACAACATCGGTAAGTATGGAGCCTCGGTTATCATCAAGGAAGCATTCGAACCTACGGACACCAACATGATTCCCCAATTGACGAAAATAAAGGCTTCTCAGCCAGACGTAATTATACTCTGGACAAGCGTCGCGCCGGCAGCTGTCATCGCCAAGAACTACGGCCAGCTCGGCATGAAAACCACGGTGGTGACGAGTCATGGCGTTTTTCCGACCCAGGCATTCATGGCTGCAGCGGAGAGCGTATTGGACAAAGGTACCTGGATAATCTTTGGCAGCAAAGATATCTACGCCGACAAGCTGCCTCCCAATGACCCGTGGCGCACCACTATCTTTGATCCCTTCAACAAGGCCCTCAAAGAGAAATACGGAAAAGAGTGGGAGGCGAGTTACTCAAACGGATTCGATGCCTTCAACATAGCAGCGGAGGCCCTGAAAATAGCCGGAACAGACGATCGTGCGGCAATAAGGGATGCCCTGGAGAAGGTACGATACGAGGGCATGATGGGAACGTACAAGTATTCCCCCACGGATCATGACGGAAATGCAGGCGATTCCTTCTGGGGAATATACAGGAAGGACGGTACATGGTGGCCGTACAAGAAGTAGCGAGGGCTTTATTGTAATCCCTGGGAACCGTCGTTCCGGCAGAGCACGATGTTGATCCCTTTCCAGCTGGTGACTACTTCTCCGGCTTGATTCAGGACCTCAACCAATCCTTTGACAATGCCTCTGTCGGGCTTGGATTGCGAGCGTCTCGCCTCTATTGTGGTGACTCTCACGAATAACGTGTCGTTCGGACGCACTGGCTTGAGCCAGCGCACCTCTTCCACGCCAGGCGAGCCGAGATTCTTCACCCGGGAGAGCCGATGGTCCACAATCAACCTCATGGCGAGGAGCACGCTGTACCAACCGCTCGCGACAAGTCCGCCGAAAGAGGTCTTCTTGGCGGCCTCGGGATCAATGTGGAACACCTGGGGATCGTATTGCTTCGCAAAAGCGACCATCTCCTCCTCCGTGGCCAGGACCGACCCCAGTTGATACACCGAACCAGGCAGATGATCTTCAAAATAGAGGCTACCAGGGGACTCATCGACACGTATGTCGGCCATGCTTTCCTCCCTGTTATTCCAAT
>CAYZAF010000510.1:0-4110 GCA_964476435.1 uncultured Syntrophaceae bacterium | reverse complement strand
TTACGCTACCCTCGGACAGCAGATCGGTGTCGCGATCCAAAACGCCCGCCTCTTTGAGGCAGTGCGCCAATCCCATGCGGAGATGAGAGATCTGTCACTTCGATTGGTGAAGGTACAGGAAGAGGAGCTGAGACACGTGGGGCGTGAACTGCACGACGAGATAGGCCAGCTGCTGACCGGCCTAGGACTGGCCCTAGAAATGGCCTTACAGTCGAAAGATATGTCGATGACATCAGAACTCCTCAAGGCCAAGTCTCTCGCCGATACAATAACAGGTCTTGTTCGTGAGCTGTCCCGGAAGCTCCGCCCCTCCATGCTCGATGATCTTGGTCTTCTCCCGACACTGCCGTGGCTTTTCGAGCGGTTCTCCTCCCACACGAATGTACGAGTGGTCTTTGAGCATATGATCACGGACAGCAAGAGGTTCAGTCACGAGGTGGAGACGGCGGTATACCGGATCGTACAGGAGGCACTGACGAATGTCGCTCGCCACGCCAAAACCACCGAGGCCACCGTGCGCCTCTGGGCAAGGGAATCCGTGCTCGGTGTCCAGATTGAGGATGCCGGCGTGGGGTTTGACGTGCAATCTCTCCTGAGCGCTGGTAAAGTCAATGGCCTTTACGGAATTCGAGAGAGAGTCATGTTGCTCGGCGGCCGATTCACGGTCGATGCTCGTCCGGGCGCCGGTACACGACTGACGGCAGAGTTCCCGCTAAGACCTGATGCGGAGCAGCGATGAAGAAGGTCACCATTGTTCTCGCCGACGATCACAACGTGGTAAGACAGGGCTTCAGGTCATTGCTGGAAAAGCAGGAGGATTTCTCAGTTATCGCCGAAGCGAGCGACGGGCTAGAAGCGGTAAAGGCTACCTGTGATCTCAAACCTGATGTCCTCCTTGTCGACCTCATGATGCCCCGTTTGAACGGTCTTGAAGTTACCCGACAAATCGGCAAGCTTTCTCCGAGCACGAAAGTGATAGTTCTTTCGATGTATATGGATGAGCCTTACGTGATCGAGGCCCTTCAGAACGGAGCGTGGGGTTACGTCGTCAAAGAATCGAACATTTCGGACCTGGTCAAGGCCATCCGTGAAGTGGCAGACGGTAGGCATTATCTGGGATCTCCGCTGTCCGACCTCGCCATAGCGGCCTACAAAGAAAAGACAAAGGGCTTTTCTCTCGATCCTTACAACACTCTGACGGCAAGGGAACGTGAGGTGCTCCAACTTGTTGTTGAGGGCTATACGAATGCGGACATCGGCAGCAAGCTCTTTATCAGCCCTCGGACGGTTGAAACACATAGAGCGAACATCATGCAAAAACTGTCCGTATCTTCACGGGCCGATCTTATTGCCTTTGCGGTAAAGAGAGGCTTGGTACGACGGTAGTCTGCCTATGAAACAATGTAGCTACGCCTTCTCTTTCTTCCTATGTTGTCGAATCGCGGCCGTCCCATTCGGTACCCGTACGTAGTGACTCTGCTCGACTCAGTATAATTCCACAATAGAATCCGTATCTCCTACTGATGACACTGCTCCTTTCGGTCTAGTAACCTCTGAAAACGAAAGGTCAAAGCTTAGCGGGGCCTCAAGGGCCTCCCAACCGTTTAACGCAGAAGAGGAGGTAGACTGCGATGAAGATCAAAGCTGCTGTTGTTCGCGAAAAATCGGGCCCCTTTGTCTTGGAGGAGATCGAGCTGGATGATCCGAGGGACGACGAGATCCTCGTCCGGATAGTCGCGTCCGGGCTGTGTCACACCGACCTTGTCGTACGAGACCAGTACCTGCCCTCTCCCCTGCCTGCCGTACTGGGCCACGAAGGTGCCGGGGTCGTGGAAAAGGTAGGTTCCCGTGTAAAGAAGGTGGTTCCGGGCGACCACGTAGTGGCGAGTTACCTCTCCTGTGGTTCCTGCAGTTCCTGTCTGAGTGGGCTTCCTGCGTACTGTCTCAGTTGGTTCCCATTGCAATTCTCAGGGTCCAGGACGGACGGCTCAACCACCATGAGAAAGAGGGGGCAAAGCATTCACGGATCGTTCTTTGGCCAGTCATCCTTTGCCTCCCACGCCCTCATGACGGAGAGGAATGTCGTGAAGGTGAATATGGACGTGCCGCTCGAGAAGCTTGCGCCCCTGGGCTGTGGAGTGCAGACAGGCGCGGGAGGTGTGATGAAATCCCTCAAAGTGGCGGCGGGCTCCTCTATTGCGGTGTTTGGGATGGGCTCGGTAGGTCTGAGCGCGGTTATGGCGGCCAAGGCTGTGGGAAGTACCACCATTATTGCCGTCGACGTCAATGCCGAAAGACTGAAGACGGCCAAGAAACTGGGCGCCACGCATCTGGTCAATTCGAAGAAGGTCAAGCCGGTTGAAGAAATCCAGAAGATCACGGGAAATGGAGCCCAGTACTCACTTGAATGCACAGGTATTCCGGATGTTCTCAGCCAGGGCCTCGATTGCCTCGCCCTCACCGGAGTTTGCGGGTTGATCGGCGTTGCACCTTTCGGCAGCAAGGTGAGTCTTGACTGTCAGAACATTCTGAATGGCCGGACGGTACGTGGAATCGTCGAGGGGGATTCCATTCCGGACATTTTCATCCCGCAATTGATCGATCTCCATACACAGGGACGTTTCCCCTTCGACAAAATGCTATCGTTCTATTCCTTGGACCAGATCAACGAGGCGGCTGAGGATTCGGAAAAGGGGAAGGTGATTAAGGCTGTAATTCAACCGTAGCAGGCCTAGGCGGTCGCGCCTGGCGAAAGGAGCGTGTCGCTGGGGTACGATACCGTTGCTTTCGCGGCTGTGTAGTGAAGATCAATTCTATGGAGGTTCAAAATGTCACAGCGAGAGGGAGAAACAAATTACAAGTACGAGGACTATGCCTCTGAGATGGCGTTTCATCGTCTTCCCCAGACGGAGGCTCTCGTTAACCAGACGATGAAGATCACGCTCGATTCCGGGTCATCCTTTGATCTGAAGTTCGTTGGCCGTAACAAGGTTGAATGGCAGAACGGGACCAAAGGGGGCAGCGACTGGTGCGAGGCAATAGAGGTTGCGGCCAACACGTATTTCATCGACATGACCTTTGCTCAAGAAGTCCGTCAGTCCCAGACGTTCATAGTCAACGTCGCGACGAGGCGCGTCCTGGGTATCCGCACTATCATGAGGGAAGGCGACGTCGGCAGGGAGCCTCGGGCCGTTCACCACTTCTCTCCCGGAGTCCTGGGAGACATCGCCATTCCTCCGACCGGACGGAAACCTGCGCCCACACGGGACCTCATCGGTCTTCGTGCTCTCTACACCTACAATCCGAATCAATGCTTCGAGCACGTCTATCTGAACACCAAGCGATATGTATGGCACTGTGTAGTGGGGCCCCTCAAGGGTGAGGCTGACGTCGACTTTCACACGACCTACAAGTTCGATGACAACCAGTATATCTTTGCGTTCCGGGAATTCGGGCTGCCCGTATCGACAGTCTTTTTCCACAACTGGGATCAGATGAAAGAGACGGGCAAATTCTTCGCAATCGGTGAGGACGGGGCGGTGGCGAATACGCCCGCCGGTGCCCTCATCACGAAACTTTCAGTGACCTTCTATCCCACGGAAGCTCGACCCGCGTAAGGGCCCTCCGATGGAAAACAAGGACAAGGAGACACTATGAAGACATACCAGATGTTGATCGGAGGTCAGTGGGTAGACGCGGTGTCGGGAGATACTTTCGATGATATGAACCCCTTCAACGGCGAACTCTATGCCCGGGTACCAAAGGCCGATGCCAGGGACGTGGATAAAGTAATGGCGGCCGCCTACGGGGCCCGGAGCCAGTGGGCCTCTGCGCCCGCTTCGGTCCGCTCGCAATTCCTTCTGAAGGCCGCGCAGATTCTCGAGGCGAGCAGGCAGGAGTTTGCGGAGGTCCTGACTCTGGAGGGAGGAGGCACTTTCGGGAAGGTGATGTTTGAGATCTCTCAAACGGTGGACATGCTCGAGACGGCTGCAGCCGACGCGCGGTATGTCTTGGGGGAGACCTACCTCAATGATCCTACAAAGATCTCCATGACCTTGCGCAAACCGAGAGGCACTATCGTCGCCATATCTCCATGGAATTTTCCGCTAG
>CAYZAF010000509.1:0-3531 GCA_964476435.1 uncultured Syntrophaceae bacterium | reverse complement strand
TTCTCCTGTCGATCATCGCCCTCACGGTCTTTCTCCACTTCTACCTCAAGAAGACCTTTGTCGGAAAGGCGATCCGGGCCATCCTTCAGAACAGGGAGGGTGCCCTGGTGATCGGCATCAACGTGCCCAGAATAGTGACTTTCGTCTTCGGCATCGCCATCTGTCTTGCTGCGATGGCCGGTGTCTTCTATGTCATGCAGTTTACCATCGGCCCCTTCATAGGTCTTCCCCTCACCATTCGCTATATCGCCGTCGTCATGCTCGGCGGATCGGGGAGCCTCATAGGCTCTCTCGTGGGAGGACTTATCCTTGGGGTTGCGGAAACCTTCGCGGGCTTCTACCTGGGTGCAAACTGGTCCCTTACCGTCGCGTTCTTCATACTGGTTCTCGTCCTTCTTCTGAAGCCGGAGGGATTATTCAAGCATGTTTAGAAAGGGCGCGACCCTCTCCAACACCTTCTGGCTTCTCGTTCTCATCGCCCTCCTCCTCGTCCCGAGATTTGTCGATCCCTACTGGGTCGTCTTCATGCTCCTCCTCTTCATGTATGTGGGCATCGGCTCGAGCTTCAACATCACTGCCGGCTATCTGGGATACGTCAACCTGGGCCATTACGTCTTCTTCGGCATAAGCGCCTATGGTTTCGCCATTCTCTATTCAAAGGGGGTCTCCTTCGGCGCCTCCCTTCTCCTCGCAGTGGTTGTGACGCTCGTCTTCGCGCTTCTCATCAGCTATCCTTTTCTCAGGTTGAAGGGGGGGTACTTCGCCCTCGCCAACTTCGGCCTCATCAAGCTCTTTGGTCTCCTTGCCGGCACGCTGCGTGATTTTACCGGAGGAACTCAGGGCATCTCCCTCGCTCCCGGATACAGACCCTACCAGACTTATTATCTCTTTCTCGGGGTTGCCCTTCTGACAATTATCGTCTGCTATTACATTCCCAAGTCGAAATTCGGTCTCGCCCTCTTCAGTATCAGGGAAGACGAGGAGGTTGCCGAGGGCTTCGGCATCCACGTGGCCGGGTACAAGATGGCTGCCTACGTGCTGAGCGCGATCTTCCCCGCCCTCCTCGGGGCCGGATACGCATGGTATTCAGCCTACATCGTTCCCGATGTCGTCTTCGGCACAGACAAGGCCCTGCTTCCCGTCACCATGGTCATGCTTGGGGGCACGGGAACCTTTCTCGGGCCCATCTTCGGCGCTGCCTTCATGTTGATCGTGGAGGAGTTTCTCTGGACATCAGACTGGCTTCCCATCTGGATCAAGTCCCTGCACCTCACGATGCTCGGATTGGTCCTGGCCGCTGTGGGGATCTTCTCGCCCGCGGGTCTCGTCACCCTGCGGCCCATGGCAGCTTTTTTCAGGAAGGTCGGGATGGGGCGCTTCCTGGGAGCAACGCACAGGTCCCTCGAAGCCTCCCCGGGCGGCCCTTCGTGATTGCTATTTCTTTTGAATTACTCCCCTTGCGATCTCCTTTTTGCAAGAAAAACGTCAGGCTTTGACCATCTAAAGCATGCCATTGAGGACACCTTCAATAGTGCTTTCTTTCGATCTGTAAGTCATCCGTGACCCAGCCGGTCCTATGCTTTGTACAGAAAGCGGCCGGGACCGGAAAGACGGCCGGCCGCAAGGCGGTTCATCAAGGAGGGTGCAATGGAAACCTTGAAAGGCGCGATATTTCTTCTCCTCATGGCATTGCTCACGTTCATCCCACGTTGGTTATGGCCCATCTGAGCCAGACGAGCGGCCCGGCGGAAGAGGAGATGAAGAGCATCCTCTATTCCCTCAAAGAACGACATAGCTAAAGGAGGTATCCCATGTGTACGTTAAATGCTTGTCCCTATTGCGGGCGCGAAGCGAAGGAAGCGGTTTCCTTCCCCTGGTTCCCGGTCTACACATGCCTTGAGGCAGACTGCGGGACGAAGTACTGCCCGGACGAGGGCCCTCCCTGCCCCCAGTGTGGTTCCCCCAGGCACAGGGAACTCGACCAGGTGCAACCCTGGGTATGCCGGTGAAGATGCCCTTTTGGGGATGATCGACTAATTCCAATTCTAAATCATGACGATATCGAGGCGCCGAGGAAGGAGCGACGAAGGTGTACAGTTGCAGTACATCGAGGAGCAGATGACGAAGGCAACAAAGATAGCGCCGAGTTAGAATTGGAATAAAACGAGCCGAATGATCTGATGACACCCGGCACACCCGGCGCGTGAGCCGGGCGCCATTCCTGTCCTGAAGCCCCAAGACGCGCTCGAATAAAAAGCGTCCTTTTAGCGCGAATTCTGGCTGCTTTGCGGGTGGACTTTCTTCAGTTCGGCCTCGATGGCCTGCCGAAAACCCTCAGGGCTCCGTTGGTTGAACGGCTTGCCGTTGATGAAAACGGTAGGTGTTCCCTGAACACCTGCCCGAACGCCGTCGTTCGTATCCTTATCAATGAAAGATGCAACAGAGGGGTCTTTGAGGTCTTTGTCAAACTGATCCATGTTCAGGCCGAGTTCGGCCGCGATCGCCTCCACCTTGGCGTCGCCCAGATCCTTCTGGTTCGCGAACAGTTTTTCATGCATCTCCCAGAACTTGCCCTGCTTCCCCGCAGCTATGGCGGCTGCGGCCGCCCTCTTCGCGTAACTGTGCATCGCGAGAGGAAAGTGTTTGATGACGAGTTTCACATCCTTCGGAAAGCTCTCCGACACCTGCCGGAGCAGGGGCTCAAGCCCCGCGCAGTAGGGGCACTGATAGTCGTCGAAGACGACAATGGTGACCGGCGAGCCTTCAGGCCCTTTGAAGGGCGAGCCGGCCACGTCGATTTTATAGGCCCGTTCGAGGAGAACAACCTGGAGCGCTTTCTTTTTGCTGCTCGAAACGACAAGGCTGTCCGGCCTCGGCAACGATACTATCCTATCGAAGTCCTTGTCCACGGAAATCCGGTCAGTGATGGCGCCCTCAACAAAGGAATAGATGACGACCTCCCCGGGTGTAAGGATGTACAGCCATTTGCCATCCAGGGAAGGAGCGATATCGAGGGGTGTCTTCTTAAGGTCCAGGTCCTTGACGACCTTCCACTCCACATCGGCCCGCGCGAAGTGGGGAAATGAAATCCAAGCCGCCACTGCAAGAAAAGCGCACGCGATGAATATGGACGATTTTTTCAACATAGGCTCCCTTCTCCTTTGCGAATAATTTCGCATACCTTGAGGGGACACGCAAATGAATTATTCGTTAACCCATGTGCCAGTGCTCTACGCCAGCCCTGACGCTTAGGCGGACATGCCCCACTGAAACTATCAAAAGTCTAGGCCGGAGCCCCGTCAGTTGAAGTTGACGGCAGGGACTACTCTTGGGTATCCTCTTGTCTGCCTCATTTCGGGTAGAACCCCTAGTGTTGTATCACACGTGTCATGTCGCTCCAGCGCTATGCTTTAGGCCGTGTCACCCGTTACCTCCTCTTAGCAGCCTCGTTGCAAGAAAAGCTTATCGCTCCTTCTTTCGCCGAGAGCGTCCCCGCCCCCACGCCCCCTTGTATATTGTTCGTGGTAGGAG
>CAYZAF010000508.1:0-6402 GCA_964476435.1 uncultured Syntrophaceae bacterium | reverse complement strand
GAGAAAGAAGCGCTGCTACCCACGTGACATTACCAAGGGGGTTCATCTTGGTATGGTGACGCGGGCAGCCCGCTAGGTCGGCCCGTATCGCGTGAGCGGTGAGCGGGGAGGCCGGGGCACCCGCACAGCGGGTCGTGGCTTTGCTGCTGGAGGGGGTGCTGAACCGGCAGCATGGCGAGCGTAAGCGAGCGTTGAGCGGGGAGGCTCCGAGGCTTTGCCGAGGAGGGGGTGCTGAACCCCATTAATCGAGGTGAGAGATGTCGAGGATAGGTAAGAAGCCCATCGCATTGCCTGCGGGGGTGAAGGTCGAAGTGAAGGACGGCCTCGTTTCCGTGAAGGGGCAGAAAGGGGCGCTTTCGCGGCCCCTGCTCGAGGGAATAGAGGTGAACGTGACCGACGGCCAGCTCCTCGTGAGGCGCCTTGCCGATGACAAGAGATCGAGGAGCTATCACGGGCTCATGAGGACACTCGTGGCCAATATGGTCGAGGGCGTATCCAAGGGCTTCGAGAAGAAGCTGGAGATCGTCGGCATCGGCTACCGGTCGGAGCTGAAGGGACACAACATCGCCCTCTACCTCGGCTATTCGCATCCCATCGATTTCCCTCTGCCTCAGGGCATATCGGCAGAGATAGAGAAGCAGACCCTCGTGACGATCAAGGGGATAGACAAGGAGCTGGTCGGGCAGACCGCGGCGAAAATAAGGGACCTGAGAAAGCCTGACCCATACAAGGGGAAGGGCGTGAAATACGCCGGCGAGGTGCTGAAAAAGAAAGCGGGCAAGACGGGGAAGAAATAAGGGGTTCGAGACCATGGACAGAAAAGAGAAGATAGAGTCGAGGTTGAGAAGGAAGAAGAGGATACGGAAGAAGGTTTCTGGGACAGCCTCCAGACCCAGACTCTGCGTCTTCAAGAGCCTTAGGAACATGTACGCCCAGATTGTGGACGACACGACAGGGAAGGTGATCACGGGCGTATCGACCTTGAGCCCCGATTTGAAGGGCAGCGTCCCGTACGGCGGCAACGCGGGGAGCGCCAAAATAGTGGGGCAGAACATAGCGAAGAAGGCCATAGGCTTAGGGATAAAGGAAATTGTCTTCGATCGGAACGGGTTCAAATATCATGGCAGGGTCAAGGCGCTCGCAGACGGCGCCCGCGAGGGTGGTTTAATCTTTTAGAGGAGGTCAAGAGTTGATTGAGAAGAAGCGGATTGACCCGGCGGACCTGGAACTGCTCGACAGGGTTGTCCACATAAACCGCGTCGCTAAGGTCGTGAAGGGCGGAAGAAGGTTCAGCTTCAGCGCCATCGTCGTGGTGGGGGACGGTAACGGCCATGTCGGCTTCGGATTGGGAAAAGCAAATGAAGTGCCCGATGCGATCAGAAAGGCGGTGGAACGGGCCAAGAAAGGAATCATCAAGGTCCCCATCAACAGGGGGACCGTCCCCTATGAGATCACGGGGATCTACGGCTCGAGCCACGTTTTCATAAAGCCCGCCTCCGAAGGCACGGGCGTTATTGCCGGGGGCACGGTCCGCGCCGTCGTGGAAGTGGCCGGCATACGGAACATCTTCACGAAATGCTATGGGTCGAGAAACCCCCACAACGTGGTCAAGGCCACCATACAGGGGCTCTCTATGCTCAAAGCCCCCGACGGGACCGCCAAGGAGGGCACGAAAGGCACGAAGGCAGAGGAGGCTTAAGAAGTGTCGCACCTTAAGATAAAATGGACAAAAAGCACGATCGGGTGCACGGACGACCAGGCTGCCACCGTGAAAAGCCTGGGATTCAAGAGACTCTATGAGGAGCGGGTGGTAAAGAATACGCCGGAGATACGGGGTATGGTGAAAAAGGTGATGCACCTCGTCAAAGTGCTGGAGGACGTGAGATAGATGAAGCTCGAAGACTTGAAGGCGCACGCGGGTTCGAGGAAGGATCGCAAACGGATCGGCAGGGGCCCCGGCTCCGGCCGCGGGAGGACCGCGGGGAAAGGTACCAAGGGGCAGCGGGCCAGGGCCGGTCACGGGAAAGGGGCAGGCTTCGAGGGCGGCCAGATGCCTCTTACCCGGAGGATTCCCAAGAGGGGATTCAAGAATCCCTTCCGTAAGGAGTATGCGATCGTCAAGGTAGGCGACCTCGCCCTCTTCAAGGACAGGGGCGAGGCCGGTATAGAGGACTTCCTCGAAAGCGGCATCGTGGACAAGCTGAAAGACGGGGTGAAACTCCTCTCCAACGGAGATATCGATTTTCCCATCAAGGTAAAGGTCCACAAGGCCTCGGGCAAGGCAGTGGAGAAGATAAAGGCACTGGGAGGCGACGTGGAGGTTCTGCGGCAATGAGCGGTTTTCAGAATATCGGCCGAATACCCGAGCTGAAGCGCAGGATCATCATGACCCTTGCGCTCCTCGCTGTGTACCGCATCGGTGTTCATGTCCCCACTCCTGGCGTCAACGGATCGGCCCTCGCAGCCTTCATGGCGTCCCAGTCAGGGAATTTCCTAGGGTTTTTCGACATGTTCGCAGGGGGAGGCCTCGAGAAGCTCTCGGTATTCGCCCTCGGCATCATGCCTTACATCAGCGCTTCGATCATCCTTCAGCTCCTTACGGTCGTCGTGCCCACCCTAGAGAAGCTCTCGAAGGAAGGCGAAGCGGGCCGGAGGAAGATCACCCAGTATACGAGGTACGGAACGGTCATCATCTCGCTCATACAGGGGATGGGTATTGCCATCGGCCTCGAGCAGATGACCGGGGGAGGGTACCACTTCGTCTACAATCCCGGGTGGGGTTTTCGGCTCCAGACCATGCTCACCCTCACGGCGGGCACGTCTTTCCTCATGTGGCTCGGAGAGCAGATCACTGAAAAAGGCATAGGAAACGGCATCTCTCTCATCATCTTCTCCGGCATCGTGGCAAGACTGTGGAATGCGGTATCGAAGACCACGACCCTCGTCAGCGCAGGGACCCTCAACTGGTTCCTCGTAATCCTCATCATCGTCCTGATGTTCTTCGTCATCGCCTTCATCATCTACATGGAGACATCACAGAGGCGCATACCCGTGCAGTACGCGAAGCGGGTCGTGGGGAGAAAGATGTACGGGGGCCAGTCGGCGCACCTGCCCATCAAGATTAACCAGGCCGGCGTCATCCCGCCGATATTTGCGTCTGCGATCCTCATGTTCCCCGCCACGATCTCCAACTTCTCCCAGGCCTACTACATGAAGATGGTCTCGAACATACTGAGGCCGGGAGGCCCTGCCTACGAGGTGCTCTATGTGGGCCTCATCATATTCTTCTGCTTTTTCTACACGGCGATCACCTTCAACGTCGACAACGTATCGGACAACATGAAAAAGTACGGCGGATACATTCCCGGCATCAGGCCTGGGAAAAAGACAGCCGACTACCTGGAAAGGATAGTCTCCAGGATCACCTTTACGGGCGCCGTCTACATAGCGTTCGTATGCGTCCTGCCGACGATACTCATCACGCGATTCGGCGCGCCGTTCTATTTCGGCGGCACGGCGCTTCTCATTGTGGTGGGGGTGAGCCTCGACACGATTCAACAGATAGAGTCGCACCTCATCCTCCGCCACTACGACGGACTTGTCAAGAAAACGGCGCGGATGAAGGGGCGGAGATAGACAGGCGCTAAAAGTAGCGCGGCAGGGGTCTGGTCAGAGAAGTGAGGGATGATAGTCCTCAAGAGCGCGGAAGAGATAGGCAGAATGAGGAGGGCCGCCAGGTATGCGATGGAGGTACTGGTGGCGCTCAAGGAGTCCGTGAAGGCTGACGTGAGGACGGCTGATCTCGAAGCCGCGTGCGTCGAGATGGTTCAGAAGAGAGCGGACATGAAAGCCGCTTTCAAGGGGTATAACGGGTTTCCCTATGCCCTCTGCGTATCAGTGAACGATGAGGTTGTCCACGGCATGCCTTCTTTTAGGGTCCTCAAGGAAGGGGACATAGTGAGCCTCGACTTCGGGGCGATCTACAAGGGCTTTTACGGAGATGCGGCAATCACGTATCCGGTAGGGCGCATCTCGGATGATGCGGAGAAGCTCCTGAGGGTGACGAGGGAGTCGCTCTACAAGGGCATTGAGGAGGTCAGGGAGGGAAACAGGCTCCACGACGTCTCATTCGCCATTCAATCGTACGTGGAGGCGCAGGGATTCTCGGTGGTGAGGGAGTTTGTCGGCCACGGCATCGGGATGCATCTGCACGAGGAGCCGCAGATTCCCAATTTCGGCGTGAAGGGCACGGGGGTGCGTCTGAAGAGGGGCATGGTCTTCGCCATCGAGCCCATGATCAACGCCGGCGGAAGCGAGATCATCATCAAGGAGAACGGCTGGACGGCAGCAACGAAGGACGGAAGGCTTTCGGCTCATTTCGAGCACACGGTTGCCCTTACGGAGAAGGGTCCCGAGATTCTGAGCGTTTTATGAGGGAGTATGCCCAAAGGTGAAGGCATCGAGGTAGAGGGCACCGTAGTCGAGCCTCTGCCGAATGCCATGTTTCGAGTGGAATTGCCGAACGGACACCGGGTACTGGCGCACGTGTCGGGCAAGATGCGAATGAACTATATCAAGATTCTGCCGGGCGACAAGGTTATCGTCGAGCTCTCGCCATACGATCTGACGAGGGGCAGGATAATCTACAGGGCAAAGTAGGAGGTTCTCCATGAAGGTACGACCTTCGGTTCAAAAGAGATGCGACAAGTGCAAGATCATCAAGAGAAAAGGGGTCGTAAGGGTCATATGTGAAAACCCCAAGCATAAGCAGAGGCAGGGCTAAGGAGGTTTATCGTGGCACGGATCGCCGGTGTTGACATTCCGAGGGAAAAGCGGATAGAGATCTCCCTGACCTACCTTTACGGGATCGGGAGGTCTGCGTCGAACAGGATACTGTCGAAGGCGGGCATCAACCCCGACAAGCGGACCAATATGCTCACCGAGGAAGAAATAGCGCGGATCAGGGAGATAATCGAGCAAGACCACAAGATAGAGGGCGACCTCCGCAAGGAGGTTAACGTAAATATAAAGAGGCTCATGGACATAGGCTGCTACCGGGGCCTGAGGCACAGAAAGGGTCTCCCGGTGCGGGGTCAGAGGACGAGGACGAATTCGCGGACGAGGAAGGGGCCGCGGAAGACCTCCATGAAACGGAAGAAGTAAGGGGGCGAGATGGCAAAGGTAAAGAAAGCCGGCAAAAAGAAGGTCAAGAAGAACATCCCCGTAGGGGAAGTGCACATACAGTCGAGTTTCAACAACACGATCATCACGATCGCCGACCCCCAGGGGAATGTGGTCTCGTGGTCGAGCGGCGGCGTGGCTGGCTTCAAGGGCTCCCGGAAGAGCACGCCTTTTGCCGCCCAGCTCGCTGCGGAGAACGCAGCGAAAAAGGCCATGGAGCAGGGCATGAGAACTGTCGATGTGTATATCAAAGGTCCGGGAGCGGGGCGTGAAGCGGCGCTTCGCGCTATTCAGAGCACGGGTTTGAAGATACACCTCATCAAGGATGTGACTCCCATACCCCATAACGGCTGCAGGCCGCCAAAGAGAAGAAGAGTCTAGGAGGAGAAATTGTCACGATACACCGGACCTGTGTGCAAGATATGCAGAAGAGAGGGCATGAAGCTCTTCGCCCGTGGGGAGAAGTGCTACACCGAGAAGTGCGAGGTGGAGAAGAGAAACTACCCACCGGGCGTCCACGTGGAGACGCGAGGCAAGATGACGGAGTACGGCATCCGTCTGCGGGAGAAGCAGAAGGTGAAGAGGATGTACGGGCTCACGGAGAACCAGTTCAAGCGGTTCTTCGTCATGGCCGAGAAGACCAAGGGCGTCACTGGCACGAACCTCCTCGTCTTTCTCGAAAGAAGGCTCGACAACATGGTCTATCGCATCGGATTTGCGGTTTCAAGGAAGGAAGCCCGGCAGATGGTGACCCATGCCCACGTCACGGTCAACGGGAAGACGGTGAATATCCCTTCCTATCTGATTAAGGAGGGGGACGAGATCGCGATTAGACACAAGGGTCTTGTGGCAGTGCAGAATGCCCTGGAATCAGTGGTTCGGAGAGGCGTTCCTTCCTGGATCGAAGTGGACAAGGATAAGATGATCGGGAAGATTAGGCTTCTGCCGGTCAGGGACGACATCACCGTGCCTATAAAGGAACAGCTCATCGTTGAGTACTACTCTCGATAGTTTTTTCCTTCTATAAGGAGGATACATGTATATGTTCGAAAAGAACTGGCAGGAACTCATTAAGCCAACGAAGATCGACATAGAGAGGGAGACATGCTCCGTTTACTACGTTCGGTTTTCCGCCGAGCCTTTCGAGCGCGGGTATGGGATAACCATAGGTAACTCGCTGCGGAGGGTGCTCCTTTCCTCGATCATGGGGGCTGCCATAAC
>CAYZAF010000507.1:0-9859 GCA_964476435.1 uncultured Syntrophaceae bacterium | reverse complement strand
AGTGGCGAGCATCTCCTCCAGCTCGAGCTGCGTGACCACCTGAGGGGCGTCGCCGTAGAGGTACTCTTTCGGCTTCAGCTCTTCTCCCCCCGTGGCCACTATGACGGCGCCGTGCTCCAGCTCCTCGGCGCCCCTGCCGGGGATGGACAGGACGGTCTTGAAATTCCCCACATAGCCGGAAAAGCCAGTGACAGAGGTATTGAGGAGCACGGTGATGCGCGGATGGCCCATGACCCGCTCTATCCGCTCCCTCAGAAAGGCCCGGACGTCCTTTCCGTCTATGGTCGTGTGGATGCGGCGCAGCATGCCCCCCAGCTCCGCCTCTTTCTCCACGAGGAAGACCTGGAACCCCTGCTCCGCAAGCCCTAAAGCGGCGCTCATACCGCTCAAACCTCCCCCTATGACGAGGCCCCTGGGTATGACGGGCTTGCTCAGGCGGTGGAGGGGCTCGGTGAAGCGGGCGCTTGCCACTGCCATGCGCACGAGATCGTATGCCTTGGCAGTGGCCTCCCCTTTCTGGCTCATGTGGACCCATGAGCACTGGTCGCGTATGTTGGCCATCTCGAAAAGGTAGGGGTTGAGGCCCGCCTCCCTGATCGTCTCCTGGAAGAGGGGCTCGTGGGTCCTGGGCGAGCAGGATGCCACAACGACCCGGTTGAGGCCGTGCTCCTCGACTGCCTTCTTTATTTTCTCCTGCGTATCCTGGGAGCACGTGTAGAGGTTTTCGTCCGCATAGACCACGTTTCCCAGGGAGCTGGCATACTCCTTGAGGCCCGCCACGTCCACGACCCCGCCGATGTTGCTCCCGCACCGGCAGACAAAAACCCCGATCCTCGGCTCTTCCCCGTCGAGCGGCTTTTCTTTGGGATACGTCTTTCCACCCACCATGCTCCCCCTCGATGCGGCGAGGGCCTCTGAGGCGGCGGCTGCCGCGCCGCTTGCCTGGGCAACGGTCTCGGGGATGTCCTTAGGCCCCTGGAAGACCCCGCACGTAAAGACGCCGGGCCTCGAAGTGGAGAGGGGGGTGAAGGTGTCGGTCCTGGCAAAGCCGTACGGGTTGAGATCGATCCCGAGCCTCTTGGCCAGGCCCTTCGTGGTCGAAGAGGGGACCATGCCCACGGAAAGCACCGCGAGGTCGAACTCCTCCTCCACGACCGAGCCCGTCGCCTCATCCACGTAAGAGATCAGGAGATTCTTCGTTTCCGGATCCTGGGCGATGCGGGAGATCATGGAGCGGACGAAGCGGACGCCGTGCTCCGATCTCGCGCGCTCGTAATAGGCGTCGAACCCTTTACCGTAGGCGCGCATGTCGATGAAGAAGATGGTGGGCTCTATGGCGCGGTCGTGCTCCCTGGCAATGATCGACTGCTTCGTGGCGTACATGCAGCAGACGCCTGAGCAATAGGGGTGATTCTGGTCGCGGCTCCCCACGCACTGGAGGAAGGCGATCTTGCGGGGAGGCTTATGGTCGGACGGCCGCTCCACGTGGCCCATGGTGGGCCCGGAAGCGGAGAGGATCCTCTCGAACTGCAGGGAATTGACCACGTTCGGATAGCGGCCGAAGCCGAATTCCTCCGATTGAGTGGCGTCGTAGACATCGTAGCCGGGCGCAAGGATGATCGACCCCACCTGCACCTCTTCCAAGCGTTCCGCCATGTCATGGTCTATCGCATGGAGGCCGCACTTGTAAAAGCAGCTCAGGCACTCGGAGCAGACACCGCAGGCGAGGCATCGGGCCGCCTCCTCGGCTGCCTCTTCATCGGTGAATCCCAGACTGACTTCCTCGAAGGTGCGGATCCTGTCGTGCTGGCTTAAGGTGCGCATGCGCACCCTCGGGGCTGTCTGGGCAGTGCCCCTGGCCAGGCGCTCCGCTATGTCGTCCTTGGTGAACCTGACCACGGGCAGCTCCGGTTTCAGCTCCGGCTCCATCTCCTCTCCCCGCAGGTACCTGTCGATGCTGGAGGCTACTTTGTGGCCTGCAGCAACTGCCTCTATGACGAATGCGGTGCCGCTCGTCACGTCGCCTGCGGCAAACACGCCGGGCCGAGTGGCAGCGTACGTATTGGGATTGACGGCAATGGTCCTCTGGCGCGTCATGCCCACCCCCACGCTCTCAGGGATGAAGCCGAGGCCTGCGCGCTGGCCGACGGAAAAGATCACGCTCTCGCACTCCACCGTGTGCTCCGAGCCGGGTACGGGCTCGGGCCTGCAGCGGCCTGTTTCGTCCGGCTCGCCCAGCGCCATGCGGATGAAGCGCACCCCTGTGACGCGTCCCTTCTCATCCCCTATGATTTCCACTGGGTTCGACAGGTAGTGGAAGGTCACGCCCTCTTCCTCCGCATGCTCGATCTCGAGAGGATCTGCCGGGGCTTCGTTGCGCGTGCGGCGGTAATGGATGTGGACCTCCTTGCCCATGCGCACCGCGGTCCTCGCGCAGTCCATTGCCACGTCGCCGGAGCCTATGACGATGACGCGCGAGCCCAGCTTCGGGGCCCGTCCCAGACGCACATCCCTCAGGAAGATCGTGTTGACGTAGACCCCGCGCAGGTCAGCTCCCGGTATGGGCAGCCTGATCCCTTCGTGTGCGCCCACTGCGATGAGGACCGCGTCGAATCCCTGGTCGAAGACCTCGTTAAGATTGGTCACGGGGCTGTTGAGGCGCAGGTCCACGCCCGTATCGATGATATCGGCGATCTCGCGCTCGATGATCTCCGCTGGCAGGCGGTACTCGGGCACCCCCACCCTGAGCATGCCGCCGGGCACCGGCAGGGCCTCGAAGACCGTGACAGGGTAGCCTGCCTTCACGAGGTCCCTTGCGGCGGTGAGACCGCAGGGGCCTGCTCCGATAATGGCAACCCTCTTCTCCTGCGTATGCGGGATGGGTGTAACCTCAGGCCTCGGCTGGTCGTAAACCTTGTCCGTGACAAAGCGCTTGAGGGCGCGAATGTCGAGGGCCTGATCCATGAGCCTCCGGTTGCAGGCATCTTCGCAGCGGTGGTTGCAGATGCGACCGCATATCCCGGGGAAGGGGTTGTCCTCCTTGATGACGCGCAGGGCATCATCGTAGCGCCCCTCCCTGATGAGGGCGATATACCCCTGCACGCGCTGGCCGGAGGGGCATGCGTTGCGGCATGCCGCTATGCCCTTCTTTTCGATGGCAAAGGCGTTGGGCACTGCCTGGGGGTAGAGCTTGTACGCAGCCCTCTGGCTGCTCATGGCCTCGTCAAAATGGCCTGGTATGACCACTGGGCAGACCTGGGCGCACTCCGTGCATCCCGTGCACTTCGACACGTCGATGTAGCGCGGCTTGTGCCTTATGGTAACCGCGAAATTACCTGCCTCCCCCTCGACCTTGTGCACTTCCGTGTCCGTCATCAGCTCAATGTTCATCTGCCTGGCCGTTTCCACGAGCCTGGGGCTGATAATGCACATGGAGCAGTCGTTGGTGGGGAAGGTCTTGTCGAGCTGGGCCATCCTCCCCCCTATGGCCGTGCCCGATTCGCACAGATAGACCTTGAATCCCGAGTTGGCCAGATCGAGGGCGGCCTGCATGCCGCCCACCCCGCCGCCAACCACCATGACCGCCCCTATGGGTTGCCCGCCGTCGCGCCTATCACTCTTCATTCTTCACGTCACCTCGCGGAAATACCCTTTGAAGCGAGCACCTTCGTCGGATCAACAAGGTGGCGCTTGAGCCACCGGGATGCATCCTTGTGCTCCAGGCTGAGGCCGATGAGTTCGGTGAAATAGAAAATGGGCATGTCGTAGCGCATCCCTGTCTTGTCCGTGATATCCTGCTGACGGGAGTCGAGGTTGGACTGGCAGAGGGGACAGGCCACGACCATGGCTTCAGCCCCTGCCCTCCGTGCCTCCTCGAGGAGCTTGCCGGTGAGGGCGAGGACGATGTCCGTTCTCGTGAGCACCAGGCTTCCCCCGCAGCAGTCTGTCTTGTGGGACCAGGGGAGCGAGGTGACCCCGAGGAGCTCCATGAGCCGGTCCATTCCTTCCGGGAATTCGTGGTGCTCTGCCTTCGTGACCCTGGGGGGGCGGACCAGGAGACACCCGTAGTAGCAGACCACCTTCAAGCCCTGAAGGGACCGTCGCTTTTGGGAGACGAGGGTCTCGACGACCCCTGAGGCGAAGACGAGATCGAGGAGACTGAGTACGCGCAGCTCCTTCTGCGGGCCCTTATTGGTGAACTCCGATTCGCTCATGGCTGCCTTGAGGCGGCTGAAGCAAGCCGCACACGGCACTACGAGGTCCCTGGCCTCGCGCCTCGCTATGGAGAGGTTCCGGTTCGCGAGGTCGAAGGCGAGCTTCTCGTCGGTGGCGTGGGCGGAGCTTGCGCCGCAGCAGTTCCAGTCCGGCAGCTCGCGCAGCTCCACGCCGAGGAGCCCCGCCACTGCCCTCGCCGACTCATCGTACTCCCTGGCGCTCCCATGGAGGGCGCAGCCCGGATAGTAAGAGACTTCCATGGTCATGTCGCGCCTCCCTTGTTGAACAGCTCGGCTACCTGCTTCCTGTTCCTTGTCCTGGCGGGCAGCAGACGCAGCTTGCCCCTGGCGAACATCTTCCAGCCGAGCTGCAGATCATCGAGATACTTCTTGGCTGCCAGTTTGTAGAGGGCCATAAGGGAAAGCTCGTGTACCCGGCCGAACGTGCGGATCGACTGGAGAAAGGACTTGTGGAAAAGGGCCACGTCTCTCTCGGCAGGAGGAGTATTACCCGCGAGCGCTGTCTGGCGCAGCCAGTCCATCACCTTTGCTACGTCCACATTGTTGGGACAGCGGGTGCTGCACGAGTAGCACGACGCGCAGACCCAGATGGTCCTGCACGAGAGGAGCTGGTCGGCCAGCCCGAGGTTCACCATCTGTATCACCTGATGGGGCTTGTAGTCCATGAACGAGACCACAGGGCACCCGGCCGAGCACTTCGAGCATTGAAAGCATTCCTGACTGCCAAGCCCTTCTACTTCTCTCATGGTCCCTCCTTGCCCCCTCCCTTGGCGAATGCGGCCATCATTCCTCTATCCCCAGGAGCTTCACCACCTCCTTCCTGAGGTCGGGAAGGAGGAGGGGCTTTGAGAAACAGAGATCAGCGCCGAAGCTCTTCATCTTGGCGTAGTTGTCTGCGTCGAGATAGGCGGAGAGCACGATGACTTTGATGTTTCTCGTCTCGTGGTTGAGCTTGATCCTTTTACAGACCTCATAGCCGTTGATGTCCGGCATCATGATGTCGAGAATGACGAGGTCGGGCTTGAAGTAGGCGAGCTGAAGGCCGGCTTCGAAGCCGTCCGCGGCCGATATCACCTCGTACCCGTGCTCATCTTCTTCGAGAGCCATCACAAGGGTCTTCACGATGATCTTGTCGTCGTCTATTACGAGTATCCTTTTCCGCACGTCGCACCTCTCTTCCGGGGGAAGGGGTATGTTATGGTCACTCATGAACTTGTAGAGATCCTCTTTTTGTATCCTTCTGTGGCCGCCGACCGTCTTGTAGCTTTTAATGTGGCCTGCCTCTACCCAGTTTATGATGGTTCTCAGAGACACCCCGCATAGCTGGCTCGCCTGCGAGATGGTCAAAACATCCATTTGTCCCTCCAAAGTAGTTTGCAGCTTTTACTACTATTACCATTATTGCAGGTTTTTCATAATTGTCAAGAGAAAAGTGAAATGAGTTCAAAAAAAATTGAAATGGTGCTATCATGTCCTGAAAAAAACACACCACAGGTGCCGACATGGCGGATCTTCAGAGGAGAGGAAAGGGTGAGAGAGAGGCCAACGTGAGGGGCGGAATCATAGGCTTCGCGAAGATACTCGAGATGGGGGATTACGGCATCCTCGTTGTGGAGGACTCAGGTAAGGTAGAATACGTCAACGGAGCGGTCTCCTCCATCACCGGCTTCTCCAAAGAGGAGATCTACCGAAAGGGGATGAGCAGCTTCCTCTCCGCCGACTCCCTCGACGTGCTCGCGGCCATGCAAAAGGAGACCTCTGGTGCAATTGACCGGAAGGTCTGTGCGGAAATGCGCGTTAGGGACAAGGCAGGGGAAATCAAGGAGTGCGAGGTGTGCATTGCCTCCGACAAGGTGAGGGGCCGGCAGAGGTTCTACGTGTATATGCGGGACATCTCGGACCGGAAGGGCATGGAAAGTCAGGTTCACCTGTCGGAGGAGCGGTACCGGCGTCTCTTTGAGGGCATCCGCCAGGGCATCTTCGTGAGCGCTAAAGAGGGCAGGTTCGTCGATTGCAATCAGGCCGTCCTCGACATGCTCGGATACGATAATAAGGCCGATTTTCTGGCCCTCGACCTTGCGACCGAAGTTTACGAGCGACCGGAGGACCGAAAGCTTTTCCAGGAGATAGTGGAAAGGGAGGGCTACGTAAAGGACTACGAGGTGACGTTCCGAAAGAGGGGGGGCGAGACAATCAACGTGCTCCTCACGTGCGAGACCGTTCCCGATGCCCGCGGGGACATCGTGGGGTACTGGGGCATGATGATGGATGTGACGGGCAGAAAGCAAATGGAGAGGGACTTGAGCGAGACGAACAGGTTCCTCAACAAGCTGATCGAGTCCTCGCCGGACGGCATCATCGTCACCGACGCGAGGGGTGACGTCATCATGTACAACAGGGCAGCAGAGAGGCTCCTCGGCTACACGACTGACGAGGTCATAGGCAAGGCGAACGTTAAGTCGCTCTATCCCAAAGGCCTTGCCCGGAAGATAAGGGAATTGCTCATGGACGAGCGGCTGGGGAACAGGGGCATCCTTCCGCCCACGGAGCTGTTCATCAAGAACAAGCGGGGAGAGGTGATCGACATAAGCCTTTCTGCCTCCCTCCTCTTCGGGGACAGGGGCGAGGAGCTGGCTGCCATCGGCATCTTCAAGGACATGGGCGAGATGTCCCGGGTGAAGCAGAAGCTCAAGGAGACCCAGGAGCAGCTCTTTCAGGCAGAACGGCTCGCGGCCATGGGTCGGCTGACGTCCCGCATTGCCCACGAGATCAACAACCCCCTCTACGGCATCATCAACACCCTGGAGCTTCTGAAAACCGAGATCCCGGAGACGAGCAAGAGGCGGGAGCTTCTCGACATGTCCCATTCAGAGGTTGTCCGGCTCTCGATCATGGTCAAGAACATGCTGACTTTTTCTCGACCGGAGGAGGAGACGAAGAAGGAAGTGGACATGAACCAGTTCCTCCAGGGCATTCTCATGTTCCTCGAAAAGCAGCTTCAGGAATGCGATGTCCGCCTTTCTGTGGACTTTGATCAGCCCCTCCCCCTCGTCAACGTCTCGCCGGGGCAGATGAGGCAGGTAGTACTCAACGTAGTGAAGAACGCCATGGAAGCCATGCCCCATGGGGGAGTCCTCACGGTTACGACGAAAGCACGGGACCATGCGGTGGAGATCTGTATCCAGGACACGGGCGTGGGCATGACCGAGGAGGTGAAGGGGAAGATTTTCGATGCCTTTTTCACCACCAAGGACAGCGTGGTGAAAGGGGTCGGCCTCGGCCTGTCTGTCTGCTACGGCATTGTGCGCGACCAGGGGGGAGAGATAAGCGTCGAAAGCGCCCCTGGGAAGGGGTCGTGCTTCACCATCAGCCTGCCCATTGGGCTTCCCCGGATGGGACATGAGGGAGTACGCGGTCGACCGAGCGATGCCCCGGTCAAAGGCAGCGGGCCATGGTAGCCTAACCCTCGGGGCTTTTGCGCGCCTGGCGGACGAGCGAGACGCGGCAGTATAGAAGATGAGGGGCACTATGGAAAGCTACAGGGATGTAGGGCTCCACAGGAGAATCGGCCTGATCATAAGAAAGCATTCCGAGAACAGAGAGGACATAAGGGAAATAGCCAACAAGGCCCTGAGATGGAAGGATATCCACCGGATGTTGAATCTGGGGTGCGGTTACGGATGGTACGAGGAGGCATTGGAGCACAGGCTGGATCTCATTGTCGGCGTGGATGTGTACGAGGAGAACAGGGAGGCTTTCCTCAGGGCCGCCCGGAAGGCATCGACGTCGAGCCTTTTCCTGCCGTCAAGACTGCCTTCTCCCATCGACATGCCCTCCGGTTTCTTCGACCTTGCAGTCTCCATCTATTCGCTCTATTTCTTTGCGGGGGTCCTGCCGGAGGTGAAGAGGATTCTTGCCCTTGACGGGACGTTCCTCGCCATTACCCACAGTGAGGCCATGCTGGAAGAGGCGGAGGAGCTTTTTCAATTCAGGAGCATGAGAGCGACGATCGAGGGATTCTCTGCGGAGAACGGCGAGGCTGTCCTGAGGAGGCACTTCGGGTCGGTGACGCACATCGATTATGACAACTGCCTTGTTTTCAATGCGTGCGACCGCGAGGACCTTCGAGACTACGTGCTTTTCAAGAAGGGTTTCATCAGCAGCGATGAAGACCCTGACTTCGTGACAGAGAAACTGCTCCACGAGCTGCTCCGGAAGGGCATGCTGAAGTTCAACAAGAACGACCGGATCTTTCTCGCAAGGAAATGAAGAAGAAGATATTCTGCAACTTTTGCGCTGGCCCCCTCGAGATAGAACTACTTGAGGGAAAGGAGCGCCAAGTCTGCAGGAATTGCAGCCAGGTCTACTACGAAAACCCCCTTCCCGCGGTGTCGGTGATACTCTCCAACGACAGGAGAGAACTCCTCCTTGTGAGAAGGGCGCGGGAGCCCTCCAAGAACATGTGGTGTTTCCCCGTCGGCTTCGCCGAGTCCGGGGAGGCAGTCGAAGATGCGGCCCTCAGGGAATTGAAAGAGGAGACAGGCGTGGACGGCAAGATCGTTCAGATGGTGGATGTCTGCTCCGATCGGACCGATTTGTACGGCGACCTCCTCATCGTCACCTTCGAGGCGGAGAAGATCGGGGGGAAAGAGGTTGCGGGGGATGATGCATCCGCATTCGGCTATTTCCCTGTGGCGAACCTGCCCAAGCTCGCCTTCGATTCTCAGCGGCAGGCCCTGCTGAAGTTCGTGGAGCTGAAAAGAGACGTGTGGGAGATGAGCGATTCCTTCCAGAAGCTCGTTGAGGAGGCTATCACCGGCGAGCCCTCAATCGGGGAGAGGCTCCTTTCCGATGAGCTGATAAACGCGATAGAGAGCGCTGCCTCTCAGATAGTGAGTCTGTGGATCAGTGACATCTCGACGAACCCTTCCACCAAGGGATACCATGAGCAGGACCAGGAGGAGCTGTCGTCCAAGGCCCTTTACATCATCGATCAGCTGGGGTCCTGGCTAAAAGGCGGGAAAAGCGAGGGCGAGCTGAAGCAATTCTACCTCGATCTGGGGATGCAGCGGAAAAGGGAGCGCATAGAGGTGGAGGAGGTGACCAGTTCCCTGAGCATCCTGAAGAAGCACATCTTCCGGTATACGTCCATGGCAGGCGTATGGCACAGACCGGTAGACCTGTACCGCGTCCTTGAGCTGGGAGAGCGGCTCGTCTATTTCTTCGATCGGGCCGCCTACTATACGCTCATGGGTTTCGGCAGGGGTGAGGATAGTCCCGAAGCATCGTAAAAGCCTGCGGTTTATTTCTCCCCTTTTTCTTCCTCTTCCTCCCCCTTCCATGCCTCGTGCCCTTCTTTTACGAGATAGGCGAAAATGATGAGTCCCGCAAAAGGGTCCGACTGCCACAGGCCGAAGAACCAGTTGAGGCATAGGCTGATAAGGAGCGCCACGGAGAGGAGGAAGCAGGCGAGGGTCTCCTTCGAATCGGCGAGGAGGCTCCTGCTTCGCAGGTCCTTCGCCGTCCGGTATTTCAGCGAGAAGAGGACAGGCATGGTCACCATTGCCGCAAGGGCGATGATGATGCCGAAGAGGCTCGTCTCCGGAGCTTCGCGGAGATAGAGC
>CAYZAF010000506.1:0-10014 GCA_964476435.1 uncultured Syntrophaceae bacterium | reverse complement strand
GAGCCTGACATACTGGTGTGGGGTAAGGGCGTCGGCGGAGAGCTGCCCCTCACCGGGGTATCGGTCAAGGCCGAGTATCGCTCAAAGCTGGAAGTTGGGTCGGTTCCCGCCACATTTCCCGGGAACGCCCTTGCCTGCGCCGTGGCGCTCACCAACATCGAGCTCATGACTGATGAGAATCTCGAGCTGATAAAGAGGGCGGAAAGGGTAGGGAGCGAGATGAAGGCTCACTTCCGGGAGGCCATGCAAGCGAGTCCGGTGATCGGCGACGTACGTGGAAAGGGATTCATGCTCTCCGTCGAGATCGTGAAGAACAGGGAGACCAGGGAACCTGCGGATGGGGAGAAGGTCTTTGGTCTCATGACCGACATGATCGGCAAAGGCATACTCAACTTCATCTGCGGCCGGTACGGCAACACTTTCAGGTTCATGCCGCCCCTTACAACGCCCAGGTCCTATTTTCAGAAGACCGCAGAAATCTTTCTCGCCCTGCTCAAGGAGAGAGAAAAGGAGCTGATGACGTAACGTAAGCATGGCTGCAGATTACATACCGGTAGGCGAGCTGTCCGTCGGTTTCAGCGAGTATGCTCCGCCCGCTACTGATGCTCTAGAGGGCAAAAAGACGGCATTGTATTATGAATCGGGAAATGAGGCAACCCTTACTTTCTTAAGGGGAGGAACCCTTAAGTGGGAGACAACAGACAAAAACCGCCTGGAAGAATTTGTCTGCCCCTATAGGGCGATCATTCCCCGGGAGGGCGTCTTTTTCGTCGACTTCATCGTTCCCCGCGGCAGAGGCGAATCTCTCTCGATCGTTCTCGACACGACCCGCGGAATTTCCACCGTAGTCACCGGCATTTTGCCAGCCCCCGAAGAGATCATGATCCCGCTCATCGTCAGAGCAGAAAGGAGGATGCCCCTCTCCTCCGTCCAGGCAATCTTTGAGCACGCCGCAATCAACGGACCCTTTTCCGATGGCACGCCCCGACACGAACGGACAGGAGACCTCGTGGGCGAAAGGATAATGTGGGTCTACAGCTCCAAGGATGCCTACGAGCACATCTACCTGAGTGAGAATACCTATTCCTGGCATTGCATCGCCGGGAACGAAAAGGGATTGGCCGATACCGATCAATGCTTTTCCTACAAGATCGCACACAGGCTCTATCTCTTCGTCTGGATAGAGAAGATCGTTCCCACCCTGGGCGTTCTCCTCGAGGACCTCGATATCATGCGCTCTTACGGAAAGATATGCGGCTACGAAAGCTATGGCAGGGACGATAGAGTCACGAACTTCCCGGTGGGGTCCTACGGGACGCTGCTCAACAGGACGGAATACGATCTGGCCCGGCTGCAGGCGCAAAAGTAGCAGCGTGGGGCGCGAACCGGCCAGGAAGATCAACCGCAATGATGTTGACAGGGGACGGATTCTCCCCGGGTCTGGGGCGAAAGGAATAGCGAGCAGACTCGGGGGAAGGTTTATGGCTCCCGGGCAACGGGGCGTGGTATAATTTGGCTCTTCCGGGGCGACGCATGGATGATGAACGAAAGACCAAGAGACGGCTTGTCAAAGAGTTGAGCTTTCTCCGTGAAAAGCTAGCGCGCCTCAAGGAATCAGAGCACAAATTTAGAAAGCTGGAGAGGGCTTCTCAGAGGGGGAAAGAGGTCCTCACTGCCATCCTGGAAAACGCTCCGTACGGAGTGGGTCTCTGCAAGGGCGCCTTCGGGCGCATTCTTTACCAGAATCCCGAGTTTACAAAGATCACCGGTTACACGATCGAGGACCTGCGCACCGTAAGGATCTGGCTGCCAAAGGCCTATCCCGACAAAGAGTATAGGCGCGACGTTGTTCGGCGGTGGAAGGGTCTCAGGATATCGGGAAGGGCCAATGCCGTGCTGAAAGTGACATGCAAGGATGGATCCGTGAAAGACATCGAGCTGAGAACCGTGACACTTCCCGACGGCAGAACGGTGAACACCTTCTCTGATATCACCAGGCAGGAACGGGCCGAAGCAGCGCTAAGAAAGGTACAGGAGGAGCTGGAATCCAGGGTTGAGCAACGGACCCTGGAGCTTCTTGAGGTGAACAGACAGCTAAGGGAAGAGATAGCAACAAGAGAAAAGGTGGAGCAGGAGCTGAAGGAGTCCCGGGGACAACTACGCAGCCTCTCGGAACATCTCCAGTCAGCCCGCGAGGAAGAGAGGAAACGTATTGCTCGCGAGGTACATGACGAGTTGGGACAGGCCCTGTCCGTTCTCAAAATAGATGTGAAGTGCCTGGGTGATGCCGTGGGCGACAGCAACCAGGCCCTGCAAAAGCAGATCGACGGGATAGCGGAGGGTCTCGACGTGACCGTTCAAACGGTCCGCAAAATCTTGACAGAACTCAGGCCGACCATACTCTACCACTTCGGACTGCCTGCGGCAATCGAGTGGCAGGCGAAGGAGTTTGAAAAGAAGACCGGCATCACGTGCCTAGTGGCCCTTGAGCCGGAGGAAATGGAGCTGGATCATGATTTCAGCATTGCGGTCTTCAGGATGTTTCAGGAAACGCTGACCAACATAGTGCGCCACGCAGATGCCCATCGGGTAGCTGTCAGCCTGGTGAGGGAAAATGGCACCCTGACGCTTCGCGTGAAGGACAACGGCAAGGGTATCACCGAAGAGGACATCTCTAATCCGAGGTCCTTTGGAATCATGGGAATGGTTGAGAGGGCTCGGTTCTGGGGCGGAACCGTGGACTTCGAGGGCTCACCCGGCAGGGGAACCGTCGTCACCGTGAACATCCCGGTCAAGTGATTGCGAAAGAGAGGCCCATGATACGAGTGCTCATAGCCGATGATCACACCCTCTTCCGGGAGGGATTGAAAAAGATTATCGCAGGGACATCAGACATCGCCGTCGCCGGTGAAGCGAGCAATGGAAACGATGTCCTCGCAAGGCTGAAGGAGGACTCGTTTGACGTCCTTGTCCTCGATATTAGCATGCCGGGCAAAGACGGTCTGGAGGTGTTGAAAGAGGTAAGAACGAGATACCACCGGCTGCCCGTCCTCATGCTGAGCATGTTCCCCGAAGAGCAATACGCGACGAGGGTCCTGAAAGCGGGGGCATCGGGATATCTTACGAAGGAGAGTGCTCCAGACGTTCTGATCACCGCGGTGCGGAAGGCCGCCCGAGGTGAGAGGTACGTGAGTCCCACGCTCGCGGAAAAGCTGGCTTCGGGACTCGCCGACGACCTCCGAAAGCTGCCCCACGAACGTCTCTCGGACCGGGAATATCAGATCATGCGTCTCATTGCCTCGGGCAAGAGAATGAAGGAGATCGCACGCCAGTTGTCCCTGGGCCCTACGACGATCAGTACCTATCGTGCCAGGATTCTCGAAAAAATGGGCATGGCGAGCAACGCCGAGCTGACGCTGTACGCCTCGCAGAACAATCTCCTTCACTGACCGGTACCAGCTTGTCAGGGTTCGATTGAGCCATTCCTGTAGATGAAATTCTACAGAAGAATCGACTTTTCATTATATGCAGACTGGTTTTTTCTGTGTGAGAATATTGGTTTATGGAGTCGGACGATGTACGGTACCGTATTCTTTCCGCAAAAAAAGGAGAGGTGCAATGAAGAGGAGGAATGCGTCATTCAAGTTGTTGGGGGTTGTTCTTTCGGCGGCCTTGCTCATCGGGGCCATGGGGACCTTTCATCAAACATTCGCAGCACCGGCGAAACACGTCAAGATAGGCTCGGTCATGCCGATTACCGGCCCGCTCGCCGTCCTCGGCCTTGCATTCAACCGCGGCTGGCAGCTGTACCTGGATAAGATCAACAGCCAGGGAGGATTGAAAATCGGTGACGAAACGTATCTCTTCGACCTCATATCCGAAGACAGTAAGCTCTCTGCCGAAGGCGCAAGCACCGCCGCGAAGAAGCTCATCAACCAGGACAAAGTTGACTACGTCATCGGCGGAATCATGGAATTCGAGCTGGAGGCGATATATCAAGTGACGTCGGCACGGAAGGTGCCCTTCATCATCGCAAACATCAACGTCCCGGGGCATCAGGCGGACGTGAGCCCGAAGAAGCCGTTTCTCGTACGGTTGTTTTACTCTCATGACGATACGCACTCGATAGACCTCGACTATCTCATCAAGGCGTACCCGAAGGCTAAGAAGATGGTCATCGTGGCCCCTGACGTCGACTACGACCGTATGATCGAGCACCTCACCGCCCAGGCTAAGCAGGTCGGCGGGGATGTCGTAGGGGTTGCGAAGTGGGCTTTCGGAACCACCGACTTCATTCCTACCTACACGAAAGCCCTCGCCATGAACCCCGAGGTCATCTGGGCCATGGTGAGCGGCCAGGCTACGTACCAGCTCATGGCAGCCCGCCAGTTAGGCTTCAAAGGACCGTTCATATCGAATGTTCCCCTCGGTCCTGAGGTTTTTCAGCACGTGGTCAACGATCCCACCGCTCTCACCGATGTGATCACCAACGGGGTCGATCTGTCAAAACCCAACGAGGCGATCAAGGACGTAATGGATAGATGGCAGGCCAAGTTCAAGGATCCATTTGTGTCCGACTGTCTTGCGGCCTGGGATCAGACATGGATCCTCACCCAAGCCATGGAGAAAGCGAAGAGCACTGCCGGCGACAAGGCAATGGCAACCCTGGAAGCGATGACCGCACCGGGCAGTCTGAAGACGTGTTTCGGCCCGGGCCAGATGGGAGGCGCAAAGAGGTTCGGCGTCAACAGGGTGCTCACCAGGCCTTTGCCCCTCACCAGGATCATGAACGGCAAGACGGAGTTTATCGGCTTCATGACGGTGAAATAGCCAATCGCAGCAAGGCGGTGGGAGGGCCGTTTTGCGTTTCCCATCAACCAGCGGGCGATCGCCAAAGCGTAAGGAGCTGCGTTGAACTTCCAGGTACAAATGTGGCTGCAGGCCGTGGTAAACGGCGTCGCCCTCGGGTGGCTTTACATTATCATGGCCCTCGGCCTCACGTGGATATTGAGCATCATGGGGATTCTACAGCTCGCCCACGGCGAGGTGTACATGATCGGCGCCTATGTTGTCTACTATCTGTGCAGCTCCCTCGGGCTCAATGTCTACTTGTCCATTCTGATTTCCATGGTGGTCATGGCCGCCTTCGGGATCTTTCTTGAGAGGTTCCTCTTCAGGGCGCGGGCTGATCGGGACCCGGTTCTCACCCCGATCGTGGTTTCGACGGGTTTGAGTCTCATTATGACGAGCGGGGCAGTGGCAGGTTTCGGTCTCTACGAAAAAAGCGTTCCCCGGCTCCTGTACGGTTCAATCCGGATCTTCGGCGGGGCAGTGCCCAAGGATAGGCTCCTCGCCATAGCCTTCTCGGCAGCTGCCCTGCTGCTCTTGTTCTTCTTCCTCAAGCGTTCCAGATGGGGTCAAGCGATCATGGCCAGCGCCCAGAACCGGGAAGGAGCCTTGCTGCGAGGCATCAACCCGAACCAGATGGCTATGATATCGATGGCCATAGGGTGTGCTTTGGCAGCCCTTGCAGGGGCACTGGCGGGATCGATACTCATGCTTCAGCCGTACATGGGCTCCCAGCCCATGCTCAAAGGTTTGGTGATCATTGTGCTAGGGGGCCTGGGCAGCCTCGCCGGAGCTTTTGTCGGGGGAATGCTGCTCGGGCTCATAGACGGCGTCATACCGGTCATTTTCGGGCCGGCGGCAGCCGCAGTTGCGCCTCTCATCGTCGTCATCCTGATACTCCTCATACGACCCACAGGAATGTTCGGCCATGAGTAAAAAGGGTAGGCGCAATGGCTTTGCCCTGGGAGCGGCGGCTGTCCTGGCTCTCTTGATGCCGGCGATCCTGGCGCACAACGAATACCTTATATCAGTTCTCATCCTGATACTCCTTAATGTTCTCATGGTGAGCAGCCTGCGGACCATCGCCCTCCTTCGGGAGATATCCCTCGGCCACGTGGGCTTCGGCCTTATTGGCAGCTACGGCTCTGCCCTGTTCATGATGAAAGGCGGCTTATCCTTCTGGCCGGCTCTGCTGGCGAGTGGTCTTCTGTCAGCGGCAGTTGCGCTGGCCCTCGGCTATCCCTTCCTCCGGGTCAAAGGCATATACTTCTCGATCCTCACCCTCCTAACCGCGGAGACCTTCAGGCTCGTGGCTTTCTATTGGCGCGGCCTCACCGGCGGCACCATGGGCCTGGTGGGCATACCAGGGCCTGGGCCCATCGCCCTTCCCTTGGTCGGGATCGTATCATTTGACGAGACCGGCGCTTACTACTACTTGACCCTCGTCGTCTTTGCGGTTTGCATGGCAGCGCTCTACCTCACCGAACGCTCCCACCTCGGGTTCACCTGGAGGGCCATCAAGAATGGGGAGGAAATATCTCAGTCAGTGGGCATCAACGTAATCGGGTACAAGGTCGTCAATTTCGCGATCGCGTCATTCTTCGCAGGCATCGCCGGGTCTCTCTTCGCCCACTACCAACGTAGTCTTAGCGCCGATTTTACCTCACGGTTCGGCGTGGTCACCTCCATCTACCTTGTAGTCTACATGGTAGTCGGCGGCCAGGGAAGCTTTCTAGGACCTGCCATTGGCACCATCGTGCTGACGGTGATCTCGGAGTGGGCCCGTCCGATGAAGGAATATCAACCCATGATTATCGGCGCCATTGCAATCCTGGTCGTGCTTTTCATGCCGGGAGGCCTCGTTGGTCTTTCGAACCTTGTGAAAAGGAAGGATGGGGGTCCGGGCAGCGCGAGGGGAACATAATTGGAAATCCTCCAGATACGCGGCTTGACGATGTTCTTTGGGGGCCTTGCAGCGGTCAGTGGGCTAGACCTGAGCGTCGGCAAGGGAGAGATCCTCGGGCTGATCGGACCCAACGGCGCGGGAAAGACTACGGTGCTCAACATGATAGCCGGGACTCTCAGACCGAGAGCCGGTCGAATCGCGCTGGAAGGCGAGGACATTACCAGATGGCCCGCCTATAGGAGGACGCGCAAAGGCATCGCGCGCGTCTTCCAGAGAAATGCCCTATTCCATGACATGACGGTATTGGAGAACGTTCTGGCCGGCTCCCATCTTCACGGGACCCACGGGCTATTCGAGATATTCTACAAGAGGGCGTCGATCTTGAGACAGGCGACACTGCTGCAAGACCGGGCCATGGACATCCTGCGGTTCGTTGGATTGGACAAACGGATTGGCCAAGTCGCCCTCAGCCTGCCGCACGGCGGGCAGCGGCTCCTCTGTCTCGCTGTAGCTCTGGCTGCCGACCCGAGGCTGCTGTTGCTCGATGAGCCCTTCACCGGGATGAATGTGGAGGAAGTGAGAAACATCATATCCCTCGTGAAGGTGTTGAGAGATGAAAGGGGAATCACGACAATCGTGGTAGAGCACAATATGAGAGCGGTGTTAGATCTGTGTGATAGAGCAGTCGTGCTCAACTACGGAAACAAGATGATTGAAGGAAGGCCTCGGGACGTTATCGAGGATGCGGCCGTCATAGAGGCCTATCTCGGAGTGGACGATGCTCTTTGAGATAACAAGCTTGAAGGTCAGCTACGGAGGCGCTGAGATCCTCAAAGGCATCTCCCTAAAGGTGGAGCAGGGTGAGATAGTGACCCTCATCGGAAGCAATGGCGCCGGCAAGACCACGATGCTGCGAACCGTGTCGGGATTGAAAAGACCCGATATAGGAGAGATCAGGTTCGCAGGGAAGAGGATCGACGGTCTACCCTCCCAGGATATCGTCAAGCGAGGCATCATTCACGTGCCCCAGGGGAGGGGCCTTTTCCCCTACATGTCGGTCGCGGAGAATCTGAAACTGGGTGCCTTCCTGCGGTCAGATGAGGAGGCAATAAGTGCCGAAATGGCCCGGGTCTTGGAGCGATTCCCCAGGCTTAACGAGCGGAAAAGACAGATGGCAGGTACGTTGAGCGGCGGAGAGCAGCAACTTCTTGCAATCGCATGCTCTCTGATGGGTCGACCGAAATTGCTCCTCCTCGACGAGCCGTCTTCGGGACTTTCGCCCATTGCGATAAAGGAAATAGGAAAGGCCATTGCCCACATCAATGAGAGCGGCACGAGTATCCTCTTGGTAGAGCAGAATGCCCGGCTGGCCCTGAAGTTGGCGCACAGAGGCTACGTCCTCGAAACGGGCTCGATCGTGCTCGACGGCCTTGCCAGAGATCTCATGGGGAGCGAGCACATTAAGAGGGCGTATCTGGGGCAGTAGAAAGAATTCAAAGGAGGAGCAGAGAAAATGGCAGGAATAGAAAGGGGCTCAACCCGCGCCGGAACAGCCAAGGCAGACCTCGTAATAAAGAATGCGAAGGTTATTACCGTGGATAGCAACTTCTCCATCAAGGACGCGATTGCAGTAAGGAGGGGAAGGATTCTCGACGTCGGCACGGATGCACAGATAGAGCCCTTCATAGGACGGGAAACGAAAGTCTTGAGCCTCGGGGGCAAGTGCATCCTCCCCGGGATCAACGACAGCCATGGCCATGCCGTGTGGTTAGCGGCAACCAATCCGCCTCTGGCGCTCAATCTGCGGTATCCGGCGGTAAGCTCTATCAGGGAGGCTGCCGCCCTCCTGGGAGAGGAGGTAAAGAGATCCAGACCCGGTGACTGGATATGGGGCTTCGGCTGGGATTACGGCTCCTTGGAGGAATGCAAGGCCGACCCTGCAAGGACGCCCAACAGGGGCGACCTAGATCCCGTCTCCCCCGACAATCCCGTGCTCTTCGTCGACTTCTCCTGCCACGCGGTGTGGGCGAACTCCAAGGCAATGGAATTGTCGGAAGTGACAAAGAAAACTCCCGACCCCGGCGGCGGCGTGGTCGAACGGGAACCAGGCACACGGGAGCCCGCAGGGTTGTTCAAGGAACTTCCTGCAGAGGCGCTGATCATGAAGGCAGCGCCCCGCATGACAGGGGAGGAGACGAAAAAGGCGATCATGCAGGTAATGGAGGTGCTCGGTAGAGAAGGGATCACGAGCGCTATCGAGTCAGCCCTTGGTCCTGGGGGCAACAGCATGTTCAGGGGTCTCCTCGGAGAGCGGGTCATGGACGCTTACACGGAGCTGTGCAGAGAACGTCTGCTCACCGCAAGGTTCTCAATCCTGCTCCTTTTCGGCGACTACGGCGCAGTGAGCATGGATGATTTCAGGCGCGGTCTTGACGCCTTCCAGATGCCCCGAAACATCGATGAAAAATGGCTGAGGTTCCCTGGAGTCAAGGTCTTCGCCGACGGCATTCCCCCCAACAAGACAGGCTGGCTGAGCGAAGAGTATGAAAAAGAGTCAGGCGGCGGCTACGGATCCCTCGTCCTCGGCGGACGGGATGACGAAGAGAAGATACAAGCGCTCAAAGAGATGATCTTTGCTTCCCACGAAAAGGGATTCCAGGTAGGGGTGCATGCCACAGGAGACAGGGCTATTAGGGTCACCATAGACGGCTTCATCGAGGCACTAAGAAGACGGCCCTCCATAAACCCACGTCACTATGTGGTGCACGGGGAGATGATCAGCCAATCCGACCTGGAGCGGGCGGCGGAGCACCGGATCGGCATCAATATGCAGCCTGCGATCCTCCCGATTATCGCGGAAGCGCAAGACTATCTCATAGGCGAGAGAAGGTCAACGTGGGATTGGCCTTTCAGGGCTGCCGTGGAGAGCGGTGTGCGCCTGACCTTCAGTTCCGATATGCCCGTGACTTACCCGAATTGGCGAGAGGGTGTTCAGGCTGCGGTCTTACGGGAAGCTGTCAGGACCGGCAAGGTCTACGGACCGGAGCAGCGTCTTTCGCGCGAAGAAGCCATCAGGGCTTACACCATCAACGGCGCCTGGCAGGATCTCATGGATGATGTAAAGGGATCCATCGAGCGGGGAAAGTTTGCCGACTTCTGCATACTCGGCGAGGATATCCTGACAATCGACGCTCACGACATCGGAAAGATCCCCGTTCTCATGACCATCGTTGACGGCAGAGTCGTTTATGACGCCTCAG
>CAYZAF010000505.1:0-3665 GCA_964476435.1 uncultured Syntrophaceae bacterium | reverse complement strand
GCCGACATGGAGTATTTCTGCAGTGCCATGAAGGAGAACGGCACGAAGCCGGAGCTTGAGGCGTATGACGTGGGCCACCTCTACAACATCCGCTACCTCATCAGGCAGAAGCTCCTCGACTTCCCCATATGGGTGCAGTTTGTCACGGGTGTTCTCGGGGGCATCGGTTCAGAGATAGAGGACGTCATCCACATGAAGCACACTGCCGACCGGCTCTTCGGCCCTGACAACTACAAGTGGTCGGTAATCGGCGCAGGGTACCCCGCCGAATTCAACCTCGATACCCTTGCCATCATGATGGGAGGTCACGCCAGGGTGGGATTGGAAGACAACATCTTTATCGAGAAGAGGGTATTGGCGAAGAGCAATGCCGAGCTGGTGGCCAAGGTCGTCAGGATCGCGAAAGAGCTTGGGCGGGAGGTAGCGACCCCCGACGAGGCTCGTGCCATACTCGGCCTAAAGGGAAGGGACAAGGTGGCCTACTAGAAGCGATAGGGCGACGGAAAAGAAAGGAGCGGACGGATTGGGGAAGCAAGGGACAAGAAGATCAACGGAAAAAGGGGGGAACATATGAAAAGAACAGGCTTTTTTATTCTGGTGCTGGTCCTGGCAGGTCTGTTTGCCGTGAGCTGCGGCAAGAAACAGCCTGCCGAGATCAAGGTGGGTGTCGTCCAGGCCCAGACGGGCATGTACGCGGCCTTCGGCCAGGGCGGCGTGTTCGGTATCAAGGCAGCTGTGGATGACATCAACAAAGACGGCGGGGTCAAGGTGGGGGACAAAAAGATACCCATCAAGCTCGTCATCGTCGACAACGAGAGCGATCCGAACAAGGCAGGATCATTGGCAGAGAGCCTGATCGTGCAGGACAAGGTTAACTTCATCGTGAGCGGGGACGAGCCGCCGCCCATGCACCCCGGCGTATCGCAGGCTTGCGAGAAGCACAAGATCGTCTACGTCACCTGCACGGGTCCTGAAGAGCCGTGGGCCGCAATGAGGCAGGAAACGCCTACCAAGTGGCAGTATACGTGGGCCTCGGGCCTCTTTGCCATTGTGAGCCCAGTCCCGGCCGAGGACTTCCGGAACAAGCCTGGCTACACGATCGTTGACACGTGGATGGGCATGCTCGATCTCTTTGGCGCCAAGACGAACAAGAAGGTGGGTATTATCTGTTCGGACGACCCTGACGGCCATGGCTGGTACCAGTTGTTCGGACCGGCCCTCCAGAAGGCAGGCTACGAAGTCATAGGCTACGACAAGAACCTCGGCCTCGTCCCTCTTGAGACGACAGATTTCTCCTCCACCATCAAGGCATGGCAAGACGCGAAGGTCGATATACTCTGGGGGAACTGCCCCGGTCCGTTCTTCGGCGCCGTGTGGAAGCAGGCAACTGCTCTCGGGTTCAAACCGAAGATGGTCTCCATCGGCAGGGGCGCCCTCTACTACGAGGACATCTCCGCATGGGGAGACGACCTACCTCTGGGCATCTGCACAGAGGTCTGGTGGGATCCATCCATGAAGGATTCGCCGGGCTTTGGCGGTACCACACCCCAATCTCTTGCGGAAAGATGGGCTGCGGAGAAGAAGCAGCCCCTCAACCGGGCGATTGGTCCTGGTTATCGTACCATCCAGGTTCTCGTCGACGCGATCCAGAGGGCAGGCAGCCTCGACTCGGACAAGGTGAACGCAGCCCTCGCCCAGACAGACTTGCCGACGATCTGCCAGCGGGTCAAGTTCGACGAAAACCACTTCAACCGCGGACCGCTCTTCTTCGGGCAGTGGTTCAAGACGGATACGCCGGAGAAATGGGATCTGAAGATCATCTTCTCCAAGCATGATTTTGTGACGGCCACGGCCCAGCCCGTGTTCCCGAAACCATACTGATCATCGAAGGAATGGGGGCCCTGCAAAAGGTATGGCACGCAGGCGCCCCCATCCTCAAGGCGTAAGGGGAATCACGGCATGAGCGATCCTATCCTCTCCGTGAGAGGGGTGTCCAAGCATTTCGGCGGCCTCACCGCCCTGAGCAACGTGAGCTTCGAAGTGGAGAAGGGTGCGGTGGTGGGCCTGATGGGTCCGAACGGCGCTGGCAAGACGACCCTCCTCAATGTTATCGCAGGGGAGTATGCCCCCGATGAAGGCACGGTAAGGTTCAAGGGCCAGGACATCACGGGCCTGCCTGCCCACAAGATATGCCACCTCGGCATCGGGAGGACGTACCAGATCCCCCAGCCCTTCGTCACCCTCACCGTGCGGGAAAATCTGCTCGTGTCGGCCATTTTCGGCAGGGGCCTCAAGAAGAAGGCGGCCCAGATGGAGATGGACGATGAGGGCATATACGATCTCGTCGACCTGAAGGAGAAGACGGATATCCTCACCGGCAGCCTCCCAATCCTTTCTTTGAAGAAGCTCGAGCTTGCCCGGGCCCTCGCCAGGAAACCGGAGGTCCTCCTGATGGATGAAGTGGCGGCGGGCACCACGGAGCGGGAAACCCCCAGAATCCTCGAAACCATTCGCCGCATACGGGACATGGGGATCACCATCATCATCATCGAGCACGTGATGCGGGTGCTCACAAACGCCGTAGACAGGATAGTCGTCATCGACAAAGGCGTGAAGATCTGCGAGGATACACCCGGCGCGGTGATGTGCGACCGCAGGGTCATGGAGGCCTATTTTGGGGCATGAGGGCCCCGATAGGAGTTCGAAGGGAGAGCGCCATTTAGCGGTTTTGCAGCCCATGACTGACGATATAGTGCTCAGAATAGATAACATCGACGTGTTCCACGGCACGTTTCAAGCATTGTGGAACGTGTCGCTCGAGGTGCGGCAGGCAGAGATGCTCGCCCTCATCGGCGCCAACACCGCGGGCAAGACGACGCTCCTCGATGCGATCTCCGGCGTGCTCCATCCAGCATCGGGGACCATCGAGTTCCAGGGAAGGAACATCGGGGCCCTTGACCCGTATCAGATCGTTGAGCTGGGCATCACCCAGATCCCGGAAGGGAGGCGCGTCTTTCCCGAGATGACCGTCCTCGACAACCTCATCATCGGCTCGTACGCTGGCAGCGCGAGGCAGAAGCGGGCGGAGAGCCTCAAGATGGTATACGACCTCTTTCCGAGGCTCTCCGAGAGGAAAAGACAGGTGGCGAAGACCTTAAGCGGGGGCGAGCAGCAGATGCTCGCCATCGGCCGGGGCCTCATGGCCGCCCCTAAGCTCATGCTCATTGACGAAATGTCCCTTGGGCTGGCCCCCATCGTGGTGGACGAGATCTTCAAGGTCCTCCAGAAGATCAGGGCGGCGGGCATCACGGTGCTCTTCGTCGAGCAGAACGTGAACCGGACGCTCCAGGAGGCGGACAGGGCCTACATTCTGGAAACAGGCCGCGTAGCCCTTTCAGGGACAGCGGAGAACCTCCGGGACAACGCGGAGGTGAAGAAGGCTTATTTCGGCATAGATGAATGTGAGGTCAGGTGAGGCAATGGGTTCCGGCACCACTGGCCACTGGAGGGGGTGCTGAACCCAACGGCAATGCGAGCGGAGCGAGGTTGAGCGGGGAGGCTCCGAGGCTTTGCCGAGGAGGGGGTGCTGAACCCCATTAATTGCATGTGAGGTCAGGTGAGGTAATGGGTTCCGGCGATTTCATCACACCCATAGTGATCGGCAT
>CAYZAF010000504.1:0-5666 GCA_964476435.1 uncultured Syntrophaceae bacterium | reverse complement strand
GGCTAAGGGGCCAGAACCTGCGGCAGACCACACTCAAGGTGCCGCGGGTGGGTACGCAATCGGTGCGTGAGCGAGTCTGAAGTGAAAACGGGTCAGCACCGGAGGCGCCTGGCGAATCGGAAGGGATAGCCCTCCACACGGACGGGTGCAGTTGTAGTTTTGGAACGACACCAATAACGAAAGCAAGGTGCACGCGCAGATTGCTGACGTCTGATGAGACCCAGGAGGCACACAACTTCGGAGGGGCGAGCGAGTCTTCCGTCTAGACGGGTCAGCACCGGAGGCGCCTGGCGAATCGGAAGGAATAGCCCTCCCGGACGAGTTAAGCGGCTCGGAACTGATCGGGGTCCCCGACGAAAGAGGGCTATGCGTGGGGGGAAGGCGCCTTACCAGTACCTCACCCGGCCCACGTCGATGTGAACAAACTCAGGGTATTTCCCGACGCCCCCCGCTGCAAATGCCTTTGCCGTCCTGTAGAGTTCCCCCATGGCGATGCCGTTGATGGCAAAATCGATGGCAAGGCCCGCCATGTGGAGACTTCCTGCTGCCACCCGCCTTCCCAGGCTTCTCAGGTACGCGTTGTACTCAGGGGAGCGGTAGCCCGAGATAACGGTGATTTCCTCTTCCGGGGCCAACCGGTCCTTTACGGCGCAGAGGAGGTCTATCACCTTGAGGTTTATGGGCTTCACCGTATTCGAGTAGTGGCAGCGGAGGACATAGGAGATCTGGTCGATCGCCTTTTCGTCATAGCAGCCCCCCGAGCAGTATTGCGTGCGGAGTCTTTCATTGGTATGGATATTGTGGAGACTGAGCACCTTGTCGCCAGAGGGCTCTTCATCAGCGGATGCGGCGCTCCACCGCCCAGAGAAGACTCCTCCCAAATGACATGCCCCCAGCGCCGCAAAGGCGCCTTTGATGAAGGACCTTCTCGATATCATAGGGACACGTCCCCGGCAATGCCTGATCTCATTTTCACCATGTTTCCCACCTTTGTCCAGTCAACCTTGTCAGAGAGGCCGCGCTTCTCTATCTGCAATCTGGCCTCTTCGTCCAGGGATTTAACCATTCTATAGATGTCCCTGTCAACCTGGAGGAATACCTTCCCCCCTTCCGACAGGGCGACGCTCACTGGCTGGTAGATGATCTCCCCGCGGGTACCCTTCTCAACGAGATCGAAAAACCCTGCCTCCATATTCTGGGGGAGGACCCTTATGCAGCCGTGGCTTCTCCATTGGTAAATGGTTGTGGGCCATATGGTCTCGTGGATGAGGATGCCGGGCAGAGAAGTCTCGAGGGCATACCGCCCCAGGGGATTATCCGGGCCAGGAGGCACGATCTCCTTGACCACCTCCCCCTTTTTCTCCATTTCCCGTTGGATCGATTTGGGCACGTGCCATGTAGGGTTGCGCTCTTTTCGCACGATCTCGAAGGTTCCGGTCGGTGTCTGCCAGTCGCGGCTGCCGAGGCATACCGGAAAGAAGCTCACGAGTATCCCTTCCTTGAAGAAGTAGAGCATCCTGCCGGGTATGTTCACGATGATCCCGTCCGTGACGATCTTCGGAACAATCTTGCGGTTCGTAAAGAAGAGCTGGCTGCCGACCTTGCACTGGTTCTTGGGCTCTATCCGGTTCTCTCTAGCGATGATCTCCCAGTCGAGGCCCACTTTCGCCCCTATGAGGACGAGGCAATCCCCCTTCTCCGTGGGGTAGATCACGTCGCCCCCTACCACCATATCGGCTGTTGCAATGGAAGGCAATAGAAGGGAGGCTGTGAAGCATATGGCGCGAAGGAGTCTCATCAAAGAAGCATGTTTCTACCAACTTCCGCGTACAATTTCAAGAGGCATTGGCCTCGCCGACAGGAAAAAAGGTATGCTTGGATGGGACGCTCTCGCCTAGCACTTGCTGAAGCCGCAGGCCATACACTTCTGGCAGCCTTCCTGTACAATGAGCGGGCCTGAGCACTCCGGGCACGCCTCTGCCGACCCGTTCATCTCCAGTTTCCTGAAGGCCCTCAGGATCGCGTACGTGGGGCTCACCACGCTGCCGTACTTCTTGTTTGCGTCTTCGATCTGCTGGAGGAGCAGCTTTGCAGGCACGCCGCACCGCAGGGATATGGAGAAGATCCTTGCGAGCGCTTCGTACACCTCCGAGTGCTTCGACTCGACAGGCGTCGTTATGAAGACCTCGAAAGGCTTGTCGTCGAGGATAGTAATGCTGATGTGCACGGTGCCCTCGGACGTCTCTATTTCCAACCCCTTCTGGGGCTTTACCTCGGGCATTTTCATCGGCTCCATGGGGCCGGCTGCCGCAATCGTATCCCTCGAGCAGATCACCTGGTGCTCCCTGCTTCCGTCCCGATAGACGGTGAGCCCCTTGCACCCCAGCTCGTAGGCCAAAAGATACGCTTTTTCAACATCCTGTATTGTTGCCTCACGGGGGAAATTGATGGTCTTCGATATGGCATTGTGCGTATGTTTTTGGAAAGCGGCCTGCATCCTTACGTGCCATTCTGCCGGTATGTCGTTCGCCTTCACAAAATAGCCAGGCAACGGCTTTCCCGGATGATTCTTCCGCCATTCCTTGTATACGAGGTTCGTGTTCTCGTACTCCACGCCGGCCCTTCGCTCGATTGTCTTGAAATCAAAGATAGGCTCTATACCTCCATTCACCTCTGCCACGATGGACAGGGTGCCCGTGGGGGCGATGGTCGTGAGGGTCGCGTTTCGCACTTTTATGCCTTGCTCGCGCCAGACTGATCCCTCCCACTCGGGAAAAGGACCATGCGCCTCGGCAAGCTCCGCGGAAAGTTTCACCGCCTCTTCTGTGATGAACGACATCACTTTTTCGGCAAGGGTCAACGCCTCATCCGAGGCATAGTGGATGCCCAGCCTGATGAGCATGTCGGCCCACCCCATGACCCCGAGGCCGATCTTCCTGTTTGCCTTGTGCATCTCCTCGACCTTCGGAAGGGGATAATCCTGCTTGTCGATGACGTTATCGAGGATGCGGGTGCCTGTGCGCACCGTGGACCGCAAAAGGTCCCAGCGTATCTTGCCTTGAGGGCTAACCATCTTCGAAAGGTTGATCGAGCCGAGCACGCAGGCCTCGAAGGGTAAGAGGGGCTGCTCGCCGCATGGGTTGGTGCCCTCAAATGCGCCGATGCGGGGCGTGGGATTGGACTGATTCGCCCTGTCGATGAAAAAGACCCCCGGCTCGCCGTTGCGCCACGCGCCCTCCACGATCCGGTCCCATATGTCCCGGGCCTTGACCGTCTTTCGCGTCCTTCCCTCGAAACGGAGGTCGAAGTCCCCGTTCTCTCCGACTGCCTCCATGAACCCGTCGGTGACAGCCACCGAAAGGTTGAAATTGTTGATCGTGCCGTCTCTTTCCTTGAGGCTGATGAATTCAAAAATGTCAGGGTGATCCACCCGGAGCATGCCCATGTTCGCCCCGCGACGGGTGCCTCCCTGCTTCATCACCTCTGTGCTCGTATTATAGATCTTCAGGAACGAGCATGGGCCGCTCGCCAAGCCCTGCGTCGACCCCACCTTGTCGCCTGCCGGTCTGAGCCGCGAAAAGCTGAAGCCCGTACCGCCCCCCATCTTGTGAACGAGGGCCGCAGCCTTGGCAGTCTCGAAGATGGCCGCTACCGAATCCTCAATGGGCAGCACGAAGCAGGCCGAGAGGGTGAACGCCTCCCGCCCCGCATTCGTCAGGGCCGGTGAGTTCGGCAGGAACAGGGTCTCGTGCATGACATTGAAGAAGGCATCTTCCTCGTCCCTATCGTTCGCCAGGGTCAAGGCAACGCGCCGACAGAGACCGGCCCAATCCTCCATCGGATTGCCCAGCGCGTCTTTCCAATAGTACCGCTCCCTGAGAATGTCCTCCCTCACCCTATTCCCCTTTCGACCGCCCTCTTAGTTCCCGTCTGTTCTTCGGTCCTTTGGCATCCCGCCCGAAACAGACAGACTCTAGAATAATATGCCTATATGTTGGGTGTCAATACGTCTTTAACCCTATATATAGGGGTTACGCTCCCCTCCGGACTTCGACACCTTGATGACCATACCCCTCTGGCAGGGCGAGCTTTGCCTCCTTTTCCACTGCTTCGATATTCGATAATGGCAACCGGAGACCTGGAGCATTCAGCCAGACAATTTGGTCGACTAAGGAGAATCGGAACGAGAGACCTTTTCAGCGCCTAGAGCGGTGGCCGCTCCAGTTCCCTACTACCTCTCTTCTTGAGCATTGCTCTGGGCATTATGAGGGCGGCCTCTTTCTCGTAAGGCTTGGCCATCTCAGGCTCACCCAGAGCCATGTATATCGAGGACAGGAGGAGCAGGGCGTCAAACCGGAGGCTTTTGTCGCCTGAACCTTTGCACGATTCGGCGCACGTCTTGTACAGAGCGATCGCCCGGACGGGCTCGCCGGAGGTGAGCAGCACCATGCCTTCGATGAAGAGCACGTACGCCACCTCTCCGGCCTTGCTGCTCTCTTCCTTCGCCTTCTGGAGAAAGGCCAGGGCATGCGTCGTTCTTCCCCGGTTAAGTTCCAAAACAGCGTAGAGGAAGGCCCTGCACGGAGAGGGCAACTCTTGCAGGGACAGCCGGCTGAAGGTCGCTATGTCCATCCTAAGCCGTGCGCGTCCCACAAACTCATAGCAGGAACGGATACTGGAAAGGTGGTTTCTCTTCATACTTATATCTTCGGTAATATGATGTAATACTTAAGATGCACTTGTATGTCAGCTTAGTTCTTTTGACTGACCATAGGAGAAAAGTTCCTTGACATTCGTTATAACATGTTTTACAATAGCCATTGAAAAACAAAAAGTAGACCATCCGCTAGGATGGGCGGATTACCGGAAAGGGCCTGGCGCTAAAAAGGTGAGCTACTCAGGCGGGTTCTATCCCTGGAAAAAGCTCCACCATTAGGGGACCCAAAAGAGGCATCTCCAGTGCCTCCGCTACGGAGCCTTTTTCAGCTCATGGCGTTGCAGCGCGGCAAAACCCCTCCACCGGTGATGTGCCCTTTGCGTGCGATGGCGCTACGGAGGCAACCATGAACCTGAGACATGCAGTGCTGTGCATCGATTGTGACGAGGTGTTCACCGTCGAAAAGTCCCCCTGCAACCCCCGGTGCCCGATCTGCGGCTCATCGGTTTTTGCCCCTTTGTCCGCCTGGGTGCGGACGTGGGTTGGCTTTGAGCGCTCCTTGGGCGAGACCGTTGAGGTAGCGCCCGTGGCCGGGCCTGTCAGAAGGCGGATGATGGAGCTCGTCCCTCCGGCACCCATCGCTGCCTGACCCTCCTGGCAGCCTTGAATCATTCCAATTCTAAATCATGACGATATCGAGGCGCCGAGGAAGGAGCGACGAAGGTGTACAGTTGCAGTACACCGATGAGCAGATGACGAAGGCAACAAAGATAGCGCCGAGTTAGAATTGGAATCAGACCTGAAGAAGGATGGCGTGGTGGTTTTGGACTGGAAGCCGGCGTCTTCCAGAATCGTTCTTTTGTGGCCCGAGACGGACTTAAGGCGGTACGTCCTATCCGGGCGTCAAATCTTAAGTCCTGGACATGAGAAATGGGGGGCCCCTATCTCCCCTTCTGTTTCCATGCAATCCGTGGCTGCTCGGGGGTTTACGTGTCTTTGAGCGTGCTCG
>CAYZAF010000503.1:0-10795 GCA_964476435.1 uncultured Syntrophaceae bacterium | reverse complement strand
GAGATGCCTGAAACTGATGGTGATGTCCATGGTTCCCCCACTTCAGAAGGTTGAGGCCGGCCTCATGAACCGGGTCAAGGCTACAAAACTATCAGATGGGAAAAATGTTGTCAATTCATTCCCTTAGCAATTAATGGGGTTCAGCACCCCCTCCGGCAGCAAAGCTGCCGGAGCCTCCCCGCTCACCCTCGCTTTGCTCGGTCGTCGCTCACGTTCAGCACCCCCTCCGGCAGCAAAGCCACGACCCGCTTCGCGCACTGCCCCGGCCTCCCCCCTCACCCTCGCTTTGCTCGTCTCCGTTCTTAGGTTCAGTCCAGGCGTCTCCGGTCTCTGGAAGATTGAATGTGGAGGACTTCCCTGTACTTTGCGACGGTCCTTCGGGCTATCTTCACGTTGAACCGCTCCTTGAGCAGGGCGACTATCTCTTCGTCCTTCAAAGGGTTTTCCTTGTCTTCTTTAGCCACGATCTCCGAGATGCAGTCCATTACCGCGTTCGCTGACTGGGCGTCGCCGTTTTCGCTGCCCACCCCAGTGGTGAAGAAGAACTTCATTTCGAAGACCCCGGCTGGCGTACCCATGTACTTGTTGCTCGTTATCCTGCTTACCGTGGACTCGTGGACCCCTACGTAGTTGGCCACGTCTTTCAGTATGAGCGGCTTGAGGCGCCTGATGCCTTTTTCGAAGAATTCTCTCTGGAAATCGACAATGCTCTTGGCGACTAGATAGAGCGTCCGCTGCCTCTGCTGGAGGCTCTTCATGAACCACTCGGCCTGTTTGATCTTTTTCTTAATATAGTCCTTGGTGTCTCCGCTCAGCTTGTCGCTCACGAAGAGCTCGACATAATACCTGTTCATGCGAAGGTCGGGGACCCCCTCGTCGTTGAGAAAAACGTCGAAGCCGTCTTCCCCCTTTACGACGTGCACATCGGGTACAACGTAAATGGGTTGCTCGCTCGCGTAGTTCCGGCCTGGCTTGGGGTCGAAGCTCTTGATCTTTTCGAATACTCCCTTGATCTGCGCTACCGAGTACCCCGTCTTGTGCGCGATCTCCTTCAGGTCCATCTTGCGGAAGAGTTCGAAGCGGTTGTTGAGCACGTCTTCGAAAACGGGGTCTTTCTCTCCGGTATTCTCGTACTGGATGAGGAGGCATTCTTTGAGATCACGGGCGCCCACCCCCGCAGGATCGAGCCTTTGAATCTTCTTGAGGACGATTTCAAGGGATTCGACGGGAATCCCGGACATCTCGAAGATCTCTTGAAGCGGGCAGGAGAGATACCCGTTGTCGTCGATATTCTCGATAATCCATTCGGCCCACACCCTTTCTTCGTTGGAGAAATCGGAAAGCCCCACCTGCCAACGCAGGTAGTCACGGAGGTTGCTCCCTTTTTTGACGATGTTCTCGTAGTCCGGGTACTCTCTGTCCTCCCTTGTCGCAAAATCTTCTGAGGGTGAGTACCTTTCCAGCCATTCAAGCATCTCTTCCTTTTTCTGGGCTTCTCCCTCGTCCCCCTGTTCCTCTTCCACCTCGAGGACAGGATTCTCCTTTATTTCCTGCTCAATGGCTTCTATGAGCTCCATTTGCGACAGTTGGAGAAGCTTTATGGCTTGTTGGAGCTGCGGTGTGAGAACGAGCTGCTGTGCGAGCTTCTGTGTCTGTTTAAGTTCCAGCATTTATGTAAAACTCCTCACCCAGGTAGACCTCCCTCGCCAACCTGCTCCTCGCGATCTCGAACGGGTCACCCTCAATGAGTATTTTCCCATCGCTTATGATGTAAGCCCTGTCACAGATAGGCAGCGAATCACGCACATTGTGATCGGAGATAAGAATGCCTATGCCTCTCAGCTTTAAGCCCAGCACGATTTTCTTCAAGTCCGATATGGATATGGGATCTATGCCGGAGAACGGTTCGTCGAGGAGCATGAATTTGGGTGCGATCATCATGGCTCTGGCTATCTCCAGCCTCCTCCTCTCGCCTCCCGAAAGGAGATCCGCACTGTTCTCCGCGAGGTGTTCGAGCCTGAAAGCCTCGAGAACCTCGCGTATCTTATGCTCGATAACCGTCTTATCACCCTCGTGAAATTCGAGGATGGCCCTAAGATTGTCTCTGACACTCATTTTCTTGAAGACAGACGGTTCCTGGGGCAGATAGGTGATCCCCTTTCGCGCACGAAGAAACATGGGAAGACCGTCCAGGCGATCCATATCGAGGAGGATTTTACCGTTGTCCGGTCTTATGAAGCCGATAATCGCGTAGAACGTCGTGGTCTTGCCGGCCCCGTTCGGGCCGAACAGGCCCACTATCTCGCCCGTATCGATGTAAACGCTCACGTCGTCGACTACCTTTCTGGAGTCATACGACTTTGAAAGGTGCTCAGCCCTGAGCACCGATGTATGGCGGGTCTGTTCAACCATTCCTAACATGTCACCGAGGCCGCTGATCGAGTCTCATCTTCGGCTTATCCACAGAAAACCTGTCGTTGTTGAGATCGTACGTGATGCTCATACCTTGCATCGTCATGCTGTCTTTCACGACCGTCGGCTCTTCTGTAAGCACGGCCTTTCCTTCCGTAAAATAATATACTGCCCGCTCGCTTTTGGCAATAGTCCCTTTAGACAGGATCCTCACATGGCCCGTAGCGTCGGCCTTTTCCGGCTTGTCGTGGTCGCTGAAGACAGAAATCTTGTCGCAAAGAATGTCCATCTTCTCTCCCTTCACGACTACCTTGCCCTCGAAGATGTAGGTGTTGTCCTTCAAAAGGTAGGTGAACCGGTCTGCCGAGAACTTGTATCTGCTTTTTTCCTCCTGAATGGTCCCGCTCACATCCCTCTCCACAGTGATCAGCTGCTCCTTCGTATCCGCATTGAGGCCCACACCAACCATAGTGAATTTTTTCCCTTGAACGTCAACCGGAGCGGTTGTGGATGCGAGGGACTTCTGAAAGTCGAAGTCCATTGAACTGCTCTTGATGACGTACTCGCCCTTGTAGTAGACCTCTACGTTCTGGATAGTGCCCGTCTCTTTTGCCGTGTCCATCTGTCCCTTGAGGCCCTTAAACGAAACGACGGTGTCCGGCTTGGGGTGGTATTCGCCATCGATCCCCTCCATCTCGACCGTCGGTTTGTCCATGAATTTCCGCACCAGCTTTGCCCGTACCTCCCAGGCGACAATGCCTTTCTTCTCCCCCGAGTACTTCACATCCCTAAAAACAAAGACCTTTTGACTCTCCGATGGGCCGTGGAATGCCGCCTGCTCGGGTTTCTTGGCGAGAAAATAGGCGGAGAGGAGTACAATGACCACGATGAATCCAGAGGCTGCGTAGATGGCTGAGGTCCTGCGATTCATTCAATTAACGGGGTTCAGCACCCCCTCCGGCAGCAAAGCTGCCGGAGCCTCCCCGCTCACCCTCGCTTCGCTCGTTCGTCGCCGGTTCAGTACCCCCTCCGGCAGCCAAAGCCACGACCCGCTTCGCGCACTGCCCCGGCCTCCCCGCTCACACCCCACGTGGTACCTCCTGTTTTCGCCGGGCACCCACGTCATCACACCCCAGAGCGCGTGACGTGGCAACGCTACGTGGGTGGCAGCGCTCGTTCTATCTGTCTGGCCAGTAAGCTCGTGGAAGGGTGCCCTATTCATGTCACCTTAGCCTTGAGGAGGTCGTGAATGTGAATGATGCCGATTGGGTGCTTTTGTTCCTCCCCTTCGAAGACGAAAAGGGACGTTATGGAGAATTCCTCCATCTTCTTCAGGGCTGAAGCCGCAAGCACGCCTTTCCGGACGCCTTTCGGATTCATTGTCATCACATTTGTCGCCCGCTGCTCCAGCATGTTGTCATACCGCTCAAGGGCCCTTCTCAGGTCGCCGTCCGTAATGATGCCCACGAGTTCCTCATCCCTACTGAATACCCCGGCGGTGCCGAGCCTCTTCGAGGTGACCTCCATGATGACGTCTTTCATGAGCGTATCTGCATAAACTCTCGGCATTGCTTCACCTGAGTGCATGAGGTCTTCCACCCTGAGGAGCAGGCTCCTGCCGATGCTTCCTCCCGGGTGGAGCAGGGCAATGTCGTCCACTGTAAAGTTTCTTTCCTTCATCAGGCAGATTGCTATTGCGTCCCCCAGGGCAAGGGTCGTCGTGGTGCTCGACGTGGGGATGATGTTGAAAGGGCACGCCTCTTCGACATGCACGTCGAGGACAATGTCCCCGTAGCCCGCGATCGTGGAAGACCTGTTTCCCGTAGCCACTATTGTTACGATGCCCATTCTCTTTATCCACGGCAGGATCTTGATGACCTCATCCGTTTCCCCGCTATGGGAGATGATGAAGACAAGATCGTCCTTCTGGACAATCCCGAGGTCCCCGTGGATAGACTCCGCAGGATGGAGATAGAGGGACGGTATGCCGACGCTCGAAAAGGTTGAGGCGATCTTCTTGGCGACGAGGCCGGCCTTGCCCATGCCGGAGAAGATTACCCTTCCCCTGCATGCGTTGATGGCCTCCACGGTCCGGTCGAACGCGTCATCGAGCCTTTCCATCAGCGAGATGATGGACTGCGCTTCTTTCTCGAGCACCTCTTTGCCGATCTCCGTGAATCTGCTCATAGGGCTTGCCGTATCCTCTTGAGAGCCTCTAGCATGGGCGGGAGGTCGTCGAGGGCCACGGAATTCGGTCCGTCGCACATGGCTCTGGCCGGGTCTTCGTGGACTTCCATGAAGACTCCATCGACCCCCATGGCAATGGCTGCTCTCGCCAGGGGAAAGACGAACTCCCGCTCCCCTGTCGATGCCCCACCCGCGCCTCCGGGTAGCTGGACGCTGTGGGTGGCGTCGAAGACTACGGGGTAGCCAAGCTGCCCCATGATAGGTAACGCCCTGAAATCATTGACCAAGTTGTTGTAGCCGAAGCTTGTTCCCCGTTCGGTGACGATGATGCGCGTGTTCCCCGTCGATTCTACCTTGCCAACGGCATACCTCATCTGGTAGGGAGACATGAACTGCCCCTTCTTTATGTTGACTACTTTGCCTGTATTCCCGCATGATACGAGCAGATCAGTCTGTCTCGAAAGTAAGGCAGGCACCTGAAGGACATCCACGACCTCGGCCGCGGCTGCCGCTTCTTCCGGGGAATGGACGTCCGTGAGAACGGGAACCCCGGTGGTCCGCCGCACTTCGGCAAGGATTTTAAGGCCTTTGTCCAGGCCTGGACCCCGAAAGTTCTGAATCGATGTCCGGTTTGCTTTGTCGTAAGAGGCCTTGAAGATAAGAGGGATAGCCATGCGGGAGCAGAGGCCGGCGAGCCTTTCGGCGATGCGGAGTGTCATCTCCCTGTCTTCTATGACGCACGGCCCGCCGATAAAAGCAAAAGCCTCCCCGCCAATGGTCACGGTGCCAATCCTCACCTCTTTCGCCATCGCCCTTTTTCCTGCTTAGATTTCAAGGAGGCCTTGATGAAGTCCCTGAAGAGGGGGTGGGGGCTGAAGGGCTTTGACTTGAACTCGGGATGGAACTGGCACCCCAGAAACCAGGGATGGCCCTTCAACTCGACAATCTCCACAAGGGTGTTGTCGGGGGATATGCCCGTGATGTCCATTCCGCAGCTTTCGACCTTGTCCCGGTACCGCATGTTGAATTCGTAGCGATGGCGGTGTCTCTCGTGGATGAGATCCTGCTCGTACGCATGGTGGGCCAGACTGCCGACCTTAAGCTTACAGGGGTATGCCCCGAGGCGCATGGTGCCGCCCTTGTCGGTCGATGCATCCCTCTTTTGAACGCACGCCTCACGATCGACCCATTCTTCCATGAGGTAGATAATGGGACACTCCGTCTCTTCGTTGAACTCCGTGCTGTGGGCCCCTTTCAGCTTGGCCAGGTTCCTCGCCGTCTCTATCACGGCAACCTGCATGCCGAGGCAAATGCCGAAATAGGGCACCTTGTTCTCCCTGGCGTAGGTAACCGCGTTTATTTTCCCCTCGATTCCCCTCGATCCGAACCCGCCGGGGACAAGGATGCCGTCTACGCCGCTCAAGTGGCGCGACGTGTCCTTTTCCAGGTCCTCCGAGTCCACGTAGCGGATGTTCACCTTGCAATTGTTCGCTATGCCTCCGTGAGTGAGTGCCTCGTTGAGGCTCTTGTAAGAATCGGTGAGCTTCACGTACTTGCCCACCATGGCGATCTCGACCTGCTTTTTCGGGGCCGTGATGACATCGACGATGTTCTGCCACTGGCTCAAGTCAGGCTTCTTGGCCCATACGTTGAGCATGCTCATGATCTTGTCGTCGAGACCCTCCCGGTTGTACATGAGGGGGCAGGCATAGATGGTCTCCACGTCCTTTGCGGTGATAACCGCGTCCTTATCCACGTTGCAGAAGAGGGCTATCTTATCTTTGAGCGCCGCGGGCAGGAATTGCTCGGTTCTGCAAAGGAGGATATCGGGTTGAATGCCGATCTCCCTCAGTTCCTTGACGCTGTGCTGCGTGGGCTTTGTCTTCATCTCTCCCGCCGTCTTGATGAACGGCACCAGGGTGAGGTGGATGAAGAGGGTGTTTTCTTTTCCGAGATCGTTACGCAGCTGGCGGATGGCCTCGAGAAAGGGCAGGCTTTCTATATCGCCCACAGTGCCTCCAATCTCCACGAGCACGATGTCGATCCTCTCGTCGACGTCGAGGATCATCCCCTTGATCTCGTCCGTGATGTGGGGTATTACCTGGACCGTTCCTCCGAGGTATTCCCCGCGCCTCTCCTTCGAGATGACCGCATCGTATACCTGGCCAGTGGTAAAATTGCTCTTCTTCGAGATGACGGCATTGGTGAAGCGCTCGTAGTGACCTAGATCCAGGTCTGTTTCCGCCCCGTCTTCCGTCACAAAGACCTCCCCGTGCTGAAAGGGATTCATGGTCCCCGGATCGACGTTGATGTAGGGATCGAGCTTCTTGAGGGTGACCGTGAGGCCCCTCGATTCGAGAAGGGCGCCGATAGAGGCAGATGCGAGCCCCTTGCCGAGGGAGGAGACAACGCCGCCGGTGACGAAAATGAACTTTTGTCTCATGGCTCCAAACCTTTCAAAAAGAGAGTGATCATCTGCTCGCCGGAAAAAAGCCCGCCTCCATTCTTTTCATCGTACGTGCCTCGCCCGCTTCCAGCCTTCCGCCCCTTCTGGAAGACGGCGAACGGCACCGGACACGCATAATGGGTCCTCATGGATATCGGTGTCGCATGGTCCGTAGCGACGAGGAGACGGACGTCTTCGTCCATCCGTTCGAGCAGATAACCCACGACTTTTTCGTCAATGCTCTCTATGGCCCTTATTTTCTCCCGGACGTTCCCTGCATGGGATGCCTCGTCCGGAGCCTCCACATGGACGTAGACGATATCGTGATTCTCAAGGAGCTCCAGGGCACACCGTGCCTTCTCCCCATAGTCCGTGTCGAGATACCCTGTTGCCCCGGCCACCCGCGGCGTATCGAACCCCGCCAGCGCCCCGATCCCCTTCACGAGATCTACGGCAGCAACCACCGCGCCGCGGACCCCGAACCTTTCGTAGTACGCGGGAAAATGCGGCTTCTTTCCCTGCCCCCACAGCCAGATACTGTTTGCCGGCAGGAGCCCACGCTCCCTTCGCTCCCTGTTGACCGCATGCTCCTTCATGAAAATCTGGGAGTCGCTCATGAGCTTGATGATCCTGTCCGCGCCTATCCCTTTCGGCATGTGGTCGATCACTTCCCTGTCGAGAATGTCGTGGGGCGGTACGGTGACCATGTCCGACATGCCGCCTTTCCAGATCATGATGTGGCGGTAGCCTACGCCAGGGAAAAACTGGAATTCCTCGCTCCCCACGGCCCTTGCGAGGTCCTCGACGAGGATTGCCGCCTCCTCGGTCGTAATGTGGCCGGCGCAGTAGTCGCCCATGAGCACCCTTGGGAGCCTCACATCCAGGTAAACGAGGTTGCAGCGGAAGGCGACGTCGGACTGGCCCATGGTAATCCCCATGCCATAGGCCTCGATGGGGGCGCGTCCCGTGTAGCAGAGGGCCGGGTCATAGCCGAAAAGGGACATGCAGGCCACGTCGCTTCCGGGAGCATAGCCCGTAGGGACCGTAACCACCTGTCCGCAGAACCCCTCGGCTGCGATCCGGTCTATGTTAGGCTTTCTCGCTGCCATGAGAGGCGTCTTCCCGCCCAGCTCATCGAGCTCGAAGTCCGCCATCCCGTCGCCGATCACCACAATGTATTTCACTATAAGAAACCCCTTCTCCCCTAAGAAGGACTTACCTGCCCCTACATCCCGCCCGGCTCTATCCTCATGTGCACGCTCTCACCTTCGATGAACGGCAGACGATCGATCTCTGCCTTCGCCTTCCTCAAGCTCTCTTCCGAGGCTTCGTGGGTGAGCATCACGACAGGGACATAGGCATTTTCCTTCCGCCCCTTCTGCGTGACCGCCGAGATGCTGATGTTGTACGCAGCGAGGATGCCCGAGACCTTCGAGAGCACGCCGGGCGAATCCTCTGCTTTCACCCTCATATAGAAGGGCGTGATCGTCTCGGCGCTCTTCTTAATCCTTCTTCCCCCCTCGTGGAGGCGCATGGAGGGCCTGATGCATCGGGCTCCGATCCTCGCTGCCATGTCGACGATGTCGCTCACCACGGCGCTGCCTGTCGGACCTGCGCCCGCACCCTTGCCGTAGTAAAGGTTCGGCCCCACCTTGTCCCCCTTCACGTATACAGCGTTGTACACCCCGTTCACCTCGCTCATGAGGTGGTTTGCGGGCAGCATGGTGGGCTCGACCCGCGCCTCGATGACGCCGTTCTCCTCCTTCGCGACTGCCAGGAGCTTGATCCTGTACCCGAACTCCCTGGCAAACTCGATATCGATAGGCTCTATCCTTGAAATGCCCCCAATGGCTATCTCTTTCATGGAAATGGGAAAGCCGAAGGCGAGGCGGGTGAGGATGCAGAGCTTGTGCGCCGCATCGAAGCCCTCCACGTCGAGGGCTGGGTCCGCCTCGGCAAAGCCGGCTTCCTGGGCATCGGCAAGGGCCTTGCTGAATGCTATGCCCTCCTCGCTCATCTTCGTCAGCACATAGTTGCTCGTGCCGTTGAGGATGCCCAGAAAATAGTCGATCCTGTTCCCCACGAGGCCGTCTCTTATCGACCTTATCACGGGGATGCCGCCACAAACGGATGCTTCGAAGCCTATCTCGCACCCCCCTTCCGCGGCGAGGCTGAAGATCTCATTTCCCTTTTCGGCCAGAAGCGCCTTGTTGGCCGTGACCACCCACTTCCTGTGCCGGAGGGCTTCCACGATGAGATCGTACGCGAAGCCGGTGCCGCCTATCAGCTCGACCACGATATCTACGGAAGGGTCCCTTACGAGGTCGAGGGCGTTGCGGAAAAAGGCGGGATCCTCCTTCTTCAGGGCATCGCGTTTGCCAGGGTCGATCTCGGAGACCCCGAGGACGGCTATGTCGAGGCCCGTCCGCTCTTCCACGAGGCGGCGATGCTCCTTCAGGATGTCGTACGTGCCCCGGCCGACGGTGCCGAGGCCTATGATGCCGACTGCGATCATCGTTGGCCCTTCCTCGCAGAAAGCACGGCCCGGATGCCCTTCGCCGCCTGCCTGATCCTGTGCTCGTTCTCGATGAGCGCGAACCTCACGTATCCTTCCCCGAACTCCCCAAAGCCGATCCCGGGCGACGTTGCCACCTTGGCCTCTCTCAGGAGCATCTTGGAGAATTCTAGGGATCCCATAGCCGCAAACTCCCCTGGTATGCGAGCCCAGACAAACATGGTGGCTTTTGGTGGTTCTATCTTCCACCCACTGCTGGCCAAGGCCCGGCAGAGGACATCCCTCCTCTTGCGGTATTTTTCATTGATCTCAAAGACAGCGCCGTTCTCCTCGTTGAGGGCTATGATCGACGCGATCTGTATGGGCTGGAACAGGCCGTAGTCGAAATAGCTCTTTATCCGGGAAAGGGCCGAGATCATCCGCGGGTTCCCGACCGCGAAACCTACCCTCCAGCCTGGCATGCTGTAGCTCTTTGAGAGGGAAAAGAACTCGACCCCCACCTCTCTGGCCCCTTCTGCCTGGAGAAAACTGGGTGCCTTGTACCCGTCGAAGACGAGGTCCGCATAGGCCAGGTCGTGGATGACCATGAGACCGTGCCTGAGGGCAAAGGCGACGATCTCCTCAAAGAAGGAGAGACTCACGACCTGCGTCGTGGGGTTGTTCGGAAAGCTGATGATCAACATCTTCGGCAGGGGCCATGTGCTTTTTGTGGCGGCTGCCAACCTCTCCATGAACCCTTCGAGGGGCAGAAGGGGGATGGTTCTCAGGTCTCCCCCTGCAATGACCACGGAATAGGTATGTATGGGATAGGTGGGATCGGGGACCAGCACCATCTCGCCGGGGCTTATGGTTGCGAGCACCAGATGGCCGATACCCTCTTTGGCGCCCATGGTCACTATGGCTTCTGTTTCCGGATCCAGAGAGACGTCAAACCGTTTCTCGTACCAGTCGGCGATGGCGCGCCTCAGCTTGGGGATGCCCCTGGTGACCGAGTAGCGGTGGTTTCTCGGGTTTTTCACTGCTTCCACGAGCTTCGCCACGATGTGCTTCGGCGTGGGGATGTCGGGATTGCCCATGCCGAGGTCGATGATATCTTCCCCCTTGCGCCTTGCCTCTATGAGGAGGTCCCTCACGATGTTGAAGGCATAAGGGGGCAATCTGGAGATCCGGCAGAAGTCTTCCATTTCATGAAACTACCATACAAACCTTGGGCAATCAACTGTCCCTTGGACAAC
>CAYZAF010000502.1:0-3472 GCA_964476435.1 uncultured Syntrophaceae bacterium | reverse complement strand
CCCCCTTGAGGGCCCTCGGGATGATCTGGCTCCCGAAATCCTCTTCCTTAGTCTCTCCCAGCGTGGCCACCAGATAATCCCTGTCAAAGACGTATATGCCCATGGAAGCGAGGTTCGACCGTGCCTTTTTTGATTTTTCCTCCCAGTCGACGATCCTTTTTTCCCCATCCATCGTACCCGTTCCAAAATGACGCGTTTCTTCCCACGGCACGGGTATCATGCCTATGGTAACAAGGGCGCGATTGGCACGATGGAACTGGACGAGGGGCCCGTAGTCCATGCAGTAGATATGGTCGCCCGACAGGATAAGGACTTCCGTATACGGGCCCGACGAGACAAAGCCCAGGTTCTGTCTCACGGCATCCGCAGTCCCTTTGTACCAATCCCAGTCCTTTTCCCCTGTCTTGGGTGGAAGGATGGTGATGCCCCTCGTGCGTCCCGCCAGGTCCCACGCGGATCCGTCTCCTATGTGATCCATGAGGGAGAGGGGCTTGTACTGGGTGAGCACCGCCACTCTCGTGAGGCCGCAATTGGCTATGTTGCTCAGGGTGAAGTCGATGATCCGGTAGATCCCCCCGAAGGGCACGGCAGGCTTTGCCCTGTATTGGACGAGCACGTTGAGCCTGCTTCCCACCCCGCCTGCGAGGAGAAGGGCGACGACTTTTCTCATTTGATTACGTCACCAGTCTTGTACTCGGTCCTTGTAAAGCGGTCCGTGGGGACATTCGGATAGATCGTGACCCCGGAGTGAACCACCACTTCTTCGGGCAGAGAGCTTCCTGTCCCGATCACCGACAGCTCGCCCTCACGGTCTCCGACAGTGGCGGATTGCCCGATGGCGACGTCTATGTCCGTGATGGTCCTTCTCACACGCGCCCCTCTTGCCACCTTCGTGTCGAAAAAGAGGATCGAATCCTCCACTTCCGCCCCTTCTTCCACGGTTACGCCGGGAAAGAGCAGGGAGCGGGATACCCTGCCCATTATGTGGCAGCCGGTATAGAGTAGCGAATCTTTCACCACGGAAGACGGTCCGATGATGGTGGGCTGCCGGTCCCTGATCTCCTTGTGGGCGAGGTTTGTCCTTATCTGCCAGGATCTGAGGTCGATCCGTGCTTGCTCCCCGAGGAGGTCCATGCTCGTTTTCCAGTACTCTTCGAGGGTGCGCGTATAGCCCCAGTAGCCGCAGTGCTTGTATCCATAAATCCTGGAATTGCCGAGGAGCGAAGGAATGATGTCTTTGCCGAACTCGTGCGAGTCCTCTCCGGCATTCTCGCCCAGGGCCTCCAAAAGCACCGTCGGATTGAAGACGTATATGGTGAGGGAAGCCCAATCAAAGAGCCTTTTCTTCGGCTTCTCAGCGTATTGGACGAGCCTGCCGCCCCTGGCATCCTGCCCTTCCATGAGGCCCTGCCCGAAGCGGTGGGACCCCTCCTGAGGCATGGGGGTGAAGGCGATGGTGAGATCGGCCTTCTTTTCCAGGTGGAAACTTATTACATCCTGATAGTCCATCTTGTAGATGTGGTCCCCCGAGAGGATCAGGACGAGATCGGGGTTATACATCCTGATGAAGTCGATGTTCTGGTAAACCGCGTCGGCTGTTCCCTTATACCAGTCAGATGCTTCTCTCCCCTTGAAAGGCGGGAGGATGACGGCAAACCTGTTTCTCCCCACCATGTCCCACGGCTGGCCGTTGGCCACGTGGTTGATCAGGTAGAAGGGGCGGTACTGCGAGAGGATCCCGACCCGCTCTATGCCGGAATTCATGAGGTTACTCATAGGGAAATCGATAATGCGGTAGAGGCCGCCGAAAGGCAGAACAGACTTCGGCCTCAGGAACGTGAGCACGTCTAGCTCATCTACCCGGCCTCCCGCCAGAATCATGGCCAGGACATTCTTCATCAGATTTCTTTCCTAACGATACCTATAAGAAAACGTAACGCTTCAGCAGTTCAAAAGCAACAGCCTTCTTTTTCCGTGTAAGGCGGCCCACATAGGGCCTCCCCCCTCACCCTCCCTGAGCGCTCCTCACGACCGCTGAAACTTCTGGTTGAGAAGCCTCTTGAACCTCGGTGCGTAGATCAGATCGAAGGTTTCTTCCTTGCCGGGAAATAGCTTGAGGGTAAATCTCTTCACCGCTTCTACCGCGAGGATGGCCTCATCGTGGGTGAGGCGCTGGGTCCTGATATATTCAAGGGTGAAGTCCACCATGAACCTCAGCCGCCTGATCTTCCTGTCTTCTTCGCGAATGTCGTCGCTCATACCTTGCCATCCCTGCGAGAAGGCGCGCCCTTCCCCCCCTTTCGCCCATCCTGATCGTCCGTCAACGGTCTTTTATCTTCTGCGTCCCTTCCCTCAAGAAAAGCTGCGTGTACAGCCACAGGCCAATGCCGAAGGTGATGGCCGAATCCGCCACGTTGAAGGCGGGCCACTCGAGCCTCCCATAGTGGACGAGGATAAAATCGACTACGTAGCTGCGCGATATCCGATCATACAGGTTTCCGATTGCCCCGGAGAGCACGAAAGTCAGGGACAGCCTCGTCCAGAGAAGGGGCCGGTAGAAGATCAGATAGTATGCCAGACCGGCGATGATGGCGAAGGGGAAAATGAGGAAAATCAGGTGGCCCACGTCGTGCTGAGACATGAATCCGTAAAGGCCGCCCGTGTTCCTGCCGTTCACGATCGAGAGCCACGAGAACACGGGAACCGCATCTCCATAGGGCAGACGATCCTCTACGAGGGACTTTGTCCATCGGTCGAGGAGGAAGACTGGAAGGATTATGAGCAAATGAGCGTATCTCTGCATCGCTTGCATAAGTTCGGAAGCTCTCCTTCCGTCTCCACGTCAGTGGCATACTGCCAGCACCGGTCGCATTTCAGGCCCTCTGCCTGTGTGACGATCACCTCTGTCAGGTCGCCCCTCTCCACCTCCACTTGCGACACGATGAGCACCTCTTTCAGCTCACCCCCCAGCTTCGTCAGGACCTCGTAGTCGTCCGGAGCAGCCGTTATGATCACCTTCGCATCGAGGGGGTGGCCGATCACCTTTTCCACTCTTTTTTCCTCTATCTTCTTGTTCACCGATTCCCTGATTGTCCAGACCCTCTCCCACGCCTCTTCGAGTATGTCATCGATCAAGGAAGGATCTGCCCGGGGAAAGGCAGCGAGAAAGACCGAATCTTCAGCAACAAGGGTCCTGATGTAAGACCACATCTCCTCGGTCGTGAAGGACAGGATGGGTGCTGCAAGCCTCAGGAGCGCTATGAGCGCCTCAAAGACCACTTCCTGGGAGGCCTTTCTCTTTACGGAATTCTTCCTCTCCACATACATGCGATCCTTGATGATGTCGAGGTATAGGGCGCTCAGGTCTATGGCGCAGAAGTTGTGGATACTGTGGTAAATCGTATGGAACGTGTAGCTTTCATACGCCTCCCTGACCTTCCTGATGAGCTTCTGGAGCCTCGATAGGAGCCAT
>CAYZAF010000501.1:0-1654 GCA_964476435.1 uncultured Syntrophaceae bacterium | reverse complement strand
AAGACTCGTACCAGATGCAGAAGCTCTTTCGCGCAGTTATCGGTACCAACAACATCGATAACTGCGCCCGTACCTGACACGCCCCCACTGTCGCCGGTCTGGCGACCACCTTCGGGTCCGGGGCAATGACGAACTCCTTCGAGGACTTCGAGAAGGCCCGGATGTTCTTCGTCATCGGCTCGAACATGACCGAGGCCCACCCGGTTGCTGCGACCTTCCTCAAGAACGCGGTGAGAAAGGGCGCGGAGCTGTACGTGGTCGATCCCCGCCACACGGAACTCGCGGCTCGGGCCACCCTCCATCTGCCGCTGCGCGTGGGAAGCGATATCGCCCTTCTCAACGGGATCATGAACGTGCTCATCAGCGAGGACATCTATGACAAAGAGTACGTCACCACGTGCTGCGTCGGCTTCGAGGAGCTGAAAGCAAAGGTGATGGAGTATCCTCCGGAACGGGCTGCAGCCATATCCGGGATAGAGGCGGAGACCATCCGCAAGGTCGCGAGGCACCTCGCCGCTGTCAAGCCGTCCATGCTCGTCTACACCCTTGGCATCACGGAGCACACCTGCGGCGTCAACAACGTCGTCACGTGCGCGAACCTGCAGATGCTCCTCGGAAACGTGGGGTTCGAGTGCGGAGGCGTCAACCCCCTGAGGGGGCAGAACAACGTCCAGGGGGCCTGCGACATGGGCGCCCTGCCCAATGTCTTTCCCGGGTACCAGCGGGTCGACGACCCGGCTGCCAGGGCCAAGTTCCAGGCTGCCTGGGGCGTGGACCGGCTGCCGGATAAACCCGGCATGATGATGCCCGCCATGCTCGAAGGGCTCCTCGACGGCACCATGAAGGCCTTCTACATCTTCGGCGAGAACATGGCCAACACCGAGCCTGACATCCACCACATCGAGAAATGCCTCGCATCGGCGGAGTTTCTCGTCTGCCAGGACAATTTTCCCACGGAGACCACGCGCTTCGCCCACGTGGTCCTCCCGGCGGCGGCATGGAGTGAGAACGAAGGGACCTTCACGAACAGCGAGAGGCGCGTGAGCAGGGTGCGCAAAGTGAGCGAGCCGCCAGGGCAAGCCTTGCCGAACTGGATGATATTCAAGGAAATTGCCCGCCGCATGGGCCACGAATGGACATCGGGGAGCGGCCAGGAGCTGTGGGACAAGGAGATCTCGATGCTCGCCCCGCAGCTTTTCGGCATCAAGTACTCCCGCCTCGAAGGGGACGGCCTCCAGTGGCCCGTGCCCAACGAGGAGCATTGCGGCACGCCCCTGCTGCACAAGGACGGCTGCTTCACCTGCGGCCTGGGCCGGTTCGTACCAGCTGACTGGACCCCCCCTGCCGAGGTTGCCGATGGCGACTATCCCTTCGTCCTGAGCACGGGGCGCCGCCTCTACCACTACCATACGCGCACGCAGACCGGCCGGGCCGCCGGCCTCAACGACATCCTGGGCGAGGAGACCGCGGACCTCTCACCCGCTGACGCAAGTCGCCTGGGCATCTCAGAAGGGGAGAGGATCAAGGTCGCGTCCCGCCGCGGGCAGGTAGCGGTGAAAGCGCGCCTGACCGATCAGGTCCCTGAAGGAATGGTCTGGATGGCCTTCCATTTCAGGGACGCCTGCGCCAACTGGCTCACCAACCCGGCCTTCGA
>CAYZAF010000500.1:0-5827 GCA_964476435.1 uncultured Syntrophaceae bacterium | reverse complement strand
GTCTTCTCCATACCCATCATCCTCGTCTTCGCCTTAGCCCTTGAACCCAGATGGGTCATCGGTATCACGCCCGGCATCGTGGCCGGCGTCATCTATTCGTCGGTCGTCGTCGCCTTTGCCTCCTACCTTACGTGGTTCAAGCTGATACACGCCTATCCCATATCGAAGCTGGCCGTCTTCACCTTCCTTACGCCCGTCTTCGGAACGGCCGCGGGTGGTATCTTTCTCAAAGAGCAGATGACAAGTGGTTTGATCGTTGGTCTCTGTCTCGTCTGCGCAGGCATCTACGCGACCAACTACAGGAAGGAGGCATCGCTTCGGGATTCGGTGGAAAAGGTCGGTTGATCAGCGCGACATCCGCTGACCGCATTACCTTAAGCTGTCCCCATCTTCTTCAATTCCCTCCGGAGAATCTTGCCCTGGGGCGTCTTCGGCAGTTCGGCCACGAAACGAACCTTTTTGGGCACCTTGTAACGGGCGAGGCGGCTCTTGCAGAAGGCGATAAGCGCCGCATCATCTATCGTCCTGCCTTCCTTGAGAGTTACAAAAGCGGTTACCGCCTCCCCATATTCCGGATGGGGCAGGCCTACGACAGCACATTCGCTCACTGCCTCGTGCTCATAGAGGACGTCCTCCACCTCCTTCGGGAAGACATTCTCCCCGCCGGTGATAATGACATCCTTGAGGCGATCTACTATGTACAGGTATCCCTCGTCATCGAAGACGCCGACGTCACCTGAATGAAGCCATCCGGTACGGAGCGCTACGGCTGTTTCTTCGGGCCGGCCGAAGTAGCCTTTCATCACGTTGGGTCCCCGGATGACGATCTCGCCTCGTTCGCCCTCACCTACGTCGTTGTCGTCGCCATCGACAAGCCTTACCTCGACGATGCCTGCAGGAGTACCGATCGACCCAATCTTATGGCGAAAGAGGTGGTTGAAGGTCACGCACGAGGCCGTTTCTGTCATGCCATAGGCTTCGTTGATGGGAAGGCCGAATGCATCCAACCACTGGCGAACGATCTCGGCCGGCATGCTTGTGGCTGCGGAGAAAACATACTTGAGGCTCCGCAGCCGCTCCCTGCTTGCCGGATCGTTGAGGAAGCGTATGTAGACGGTCGGAACTGCGTAGAAGCGCGTTACCCGGTGCTGGGCCACTGCTGAGAGAATCCTCTCCATGTCGAAGCTTTCAAAGAGAACGAGCGTGGCACAGCTGTAGAAGAAGGAATTCATGATATGGCACTGGGCAAAAACGTGGTTGAGGGGCATGAAGCAGAGACCCACATCTTCGGGGGTCTGCCTCTCGAGGTACGCAATGTTCTGCGCGCTCGTGACCAGGCTTCTGTGAGTGAGCATGGCCCCTTTCGGCACCCCCGTGGTCCCGCCGGTATAGAGGATCGCCCCTACGTCGTCCCCGCTGGTACGTCCATCGACGGAAGGGAACATCTTCTCGCCGCGCACGATCGACTGGAACCCCTCATCATCATCAACGACAATCACCTTTTTCACTGAGGGAATGGCCGGGCAGGGGGGTATCTCGGCGGCGAGTTCCCTTGAAGTCACCAGAATTGACGCGCGTGAGTCATTCACGAGGCCGGTCATCTCTTCTTTTCTGTATGCCCCTGGCACGCACACGGCTGTTGCTCCCATCCGCGCGACAGCGTAATAGAACATGATCCATTCAGGCCTGTTCGCCATGTAGAGGGCCACGCGGTCTCCACGGACAACTCCCAGGCTGGATAGGTACCCCGATGCGCTGCCGATAATGGTGTTCATTTGGGCGTATGTGTACGTGCTGTCATTGAATATGAGGGCCCTTCTGTCCGGGTAAGAAAGGGCGCCTATGAAAAATGAATTGGCGATGTTCATGGGAATCGTCTCCTAAAGGTACCTTGAACGAGCAGGAATCATGTTCAGCGGCGCCTTTTCTGTCACCTGACTATACCCCCCACTTCACCCCCACCCTGGTCAGGGTGGCGCCCGAAGCGTCGACCACGGCAGAGCCCCCATCAATGAGGATGACCGAGCCTGTCATGAAGGACGAGTCATCGCTTGCGAGGAAGCTGCAGATGCCTGTGATCTCCTGGGGAGTCGCAAACCGGCGCAGGGGGATATCGGACGATACCACCTTGAAAACGCCCTCCACATTGGTATTGAGCGCATCCTTGAGGCTGCCGAGGGAGTGCTCCACCATTGTCGTCCGGGTACCGCCCGGGCAGACGACATTGCTCCTCACCTTGTCGGGGCCGTAATCCAATGCGACTTGCTGCGTGAGCATGATGAGGCCCGCTTTAGACGCTGCATATGAGGGCATGCCGGGGAGACAGCGCAGACCTCCGAGGGAGGAGATATTGATAATCGACCCCCCTCCGTTTTTGATCATGTAAGGTATCGCTGCCTTCATGAGGAGGAAAGGGCCGGTGAGGTTCGTCTCCAGGACTTGACGCCACACCACGGGGTCGAGGTCGACAACGCTGCCGCCCGGGTCAATGCCGGCATTGTTCACGAGCACGTCGATCCTGCCTCCGAAGGTCACGGTGGCTTCCACCATGCGTCTGGCGTCTTCGATTTTCGAGACGTCGCCCGCGCAGGTTACTACTGAGCCCGCCGGGAGCGACCTGGCCACCCTGTCGAGCTTCTCCTGGCTCCGCCCAGAGATGCAGATTCGCGCGCCATCCGCGACGAAGCGCTGGGCAATGGCGCTGCCTATGCCCTGACCGCCTCCGGTAACAAGTGCTGCTTTACCTGAGAGATTCATGCTTTTTGCCTCCTTGTCTTGACGGGATTGTACCTTCTACAACCCGAGATATGCCTTTCTCACGTGGTCGTGTTCGATGAGGGTGCTGCTCGGCCCTTGGAGGGTGAGCCGTCCGTTCTCGAGCACGCACGCCCGATCGGCCATCTCCAGGGCCTGCTTGACATTCTGTTCGACGAGCAAGACGGTGATGCCACGGCCAGGGAGCGACTTGATCACCTTGAATATCTCAGAGACTGCCTTTGGCGCCAGTCCGTGGGACGGCTCGTCAAACATGCAGAGCTTCGGCCTCGACATGAGGCCGCGGCCTATAGCCACCATCTGTTTCTCTCCGCCACTCAAAGTGCGCACAATCTGTCCTCTCCTCTGTTCGAGTGTGGGGAATATCCCGTAGACCTCTTTCAATGTTTCACCCCTTTTTCCCCAGACCCTCGATTGATACGCGCCCATCTCGAGGTTCTCCCGCACTGTCATGTCGGGGAAGAGCCTCCCTTCCTGGGGCACCTGGGAGATGCCCATTTCCACAATTACGGGTGCCTGTTCAGCTTCTATGGACTTGTCGGAGAACTGGATGGTGCCCGACGATGCGCGCACTATGCCGGATATGGTATTGAGGATGGTCGTCTTCCCTGCCCCGTTTGCACCGACCAGAGCCACGATCTCCCCCTCGCGAACATCGAAGCTCACGTCCCAGAGGGCTTGGATCTTTCCGTAGAATGTGCTCAGGTTCCTGACTGCGAGCATATGCCTATTCCCCCAGGTACACTTCGACTACTGTTCTGTTTTGCACGATCTCTTGAGGCGTGCCTTCGGCGATCTTTTCTCCATGATGGAGCACGATTATCCTGTCGCAAATGCTCATGATCGCCTTCATCACGTGCTCGATCATGAAAACGGTCACGCCTTTCTCGCGGATCTTCCTCACCAGTTCCATCGAAAGGCCCACTTCCGTCGGGGTGAGTCCGGCCATCACTTCGTCGAGAAGGAGCAGGTCCGGACGGGTAGCAAGGGCCCTTGCCACCTCGAGCCTCTTCTGATTCGCGAGGATCAGATCCTGGGCACGGGTCTCCTTCAGTTCCTTGAGCCCCACGAATGCGAGGACCTCCTCGGTCTCGCGCCTCGCTGAGTCGGTCAAGGCTATTTGCTTAGACCCTCCGAAGAGATAGCCCAGGAGCACATTGTTGAGGACCGACATCTTCGAGAAGACTTTGACAGATTGAAAGGTCCTGGCTATCCCCATTTTCGCGATCTCGTACGGCTTGAGCCCCGCAATGCTCTTGCCCTTAAACGTCACTTTCCCGGAATCAGGGACGAGAGCGCCCGAGACGAGGTTGAAGACAGTCGTCTTGCCAGCTCCGTTGGGGCCGATGAGACCGACTATCTCGCCCTTTCCCACATGGAGATCTACATCCGCAGCGGCAGCCAGGCCCCCGAAATATTTGCTCAATCCTTCAATTTCGAGTAAGTTCATGTCTTCCCCACATCGTAGGGGACCTCTACGGCTCCTCGCCTGCTACCCGCCTTTCTCCATCTTTCGATAGCTCCTTCCAGGCCATGGGGCAGAAAGATGATGACAATGATCATGATGAGGCCAAAAGTGAGCATGTAGTAGTAGGGAAACTTTGTGGTGAGCACTTCCTCCAGGAGAGAGAAAACGGCAGCCCCTATGACAGGGCCGTAGGGGTGACCCATGCCCCCGAATATGGCCATAAGAACGGGCATGAAAGAATACTGGATGTTGAAGGCGGTGGTCGGGTCGATGTAGCTCCATCGCCAGCACATCGTCGCTCCAGTGAGGCCCATGAAAAAGGCGCTCACTCCGAAGGTCACGGCCTTCACCCTGTTCACGTTCACGCCTGAATGGGCAGCAGCCTCCTCAGACTCGCCTATGCTCTGCAAAGCGAGACCGAACCTCGAGCGGCCCATGAGATAGGAGCCGAGGAGAACCGCCAGGAAGATCGCCACCATAGCATAGAAAACGGTCAGGGGGTCTTCCGACGCAATCAATCTTCCAACCGTGCCAGTGATGTTGACTTCCCACCAGTGGACAAGATTCCTCACAAGCTCGACGAGGCCGAAGGTGAACATCGTGAAATACATGCCCTTCAACCGTAGGGTCGCTGAGCCCACAAGAAAGGCGAGTATAAAGGCGGCGATACCGCCGATGAGGATGACCAATGGGAGGGGAAGGACATCGCCCAAGATAGCCGAGGCATAGACCCCTACGCCGAAGAATGCCGCAGGCGCGAGGGAAATGTAGCCGGTAGGACCCGAGAAGATCGTCCAGCTCTCCGCCATGACTACGTACATGAGGATATTCGTGATGAGTATGATCGCGTAGGACGATGACGGAACATACCCAGGAAGTCCAACCAGCAGTATGAGCAGCGCTGCGAGTATGACGGCCGAGCGATATCTTGGCCCAATGCTTTTCATGACCGATGCCACCTCATTTACCCAAGAGCCCCATGGGCCTTACCAAAAGCAGGAACAGGAAGATCGCGTAGTAGGCAACCATCGACAGGCCCGGCTGAACGGAGCTGACCACGTAACCCACGTAGCCGAGGATGAATCCCCCGATGAAGCTGCCCTTTATGTTGCCCAATCCGCCGAGGACGACCACGATGATGGCGATCAAAGTGTACGGCATGCCCATGACCGGCGTGAGCATGATGGAGGTCATGCTCAGGAGCAATCCCCCCAATACCGCCATCATGGCTCCCAAACCAAAACAGAGAGCAAGGACTCTGTTGATGCGCACGCCCATGAGCTCGGCGGCGCCCGCGTCCTGGGCTGCTGCCCTTATGGCCTTTCCCGTTCTCGTGCTCACAAGGAACAGATAGAAGGCAGAGCCGAGGATCACTGAGACGATCAAGGTGACAATGCGGTTCGCCGAGAAGACAGCCCCCAATATGTTGATCGGGAAGGCCAGGTACGTGTAGCCCTTGACCGGGGCCCCCCAGATGATGAGGCCGATATTCTGGACAACGAAAAGAAGGCCGAATGACGCAAGCATGGAATTGCCTTCGAAGACCGCCGGCGATTCTGAAAAGGTCCTCAGAGGGCTGTAGAG
>CAYZAF010000499.1:0-4176 GCA_964476435.1 uncultured Syntrophaceae bacterium | reverse complement strand
AGCACCGGAGGCGGCTAACGAATCGGAAGGAACAGCCTTCGAAAGCGGACGGTGGGGTTGCCTTTCGAGGTATTGGTCTTGATCATTACAAACGGAGAACCCCGGAGAAAACGGAGCTCCCAAACTTGCAAGCGCCTAGCGTTTCGGAAGGAATAGCCTTCGAAAGCGGACGGTGGGGGGTTGGCCTTCGGGGTAACCCTGTCTTTCAATTCAAACTGACGGACCTCTACTATTAAGGAACGGACGATCCCGAAGAGAAGAGGTTGGTGGCGGGGGAGGCGGCTAGCGTTTCGGAAGGAATAGCCTTTGAAAGCGGACGAAGGGGTTGTGTTTGCACCGGACAGGTGTTCCTAATCGAAAAGGGAGAAGGGTGAATAGAAGGGGTTGTCACGCAAGGGAAGGCATGCGGGAAAATCGTGAAAGCCTGGCAAAACGTCGCATGCGTTGGGAACCTTACTTTACCAGATTCCTCAGCTGCTCGAGCTCTGCCTTGGCCATGGCGGATCTCTCGCCCGCTGGATCCACCCTTAGGTAGTCCTGCCAGGCGGCAATCGCCCCTCGGAAATCGTTCTTGTCCTCCTGGAGCACAATGGCCAGATTGAATCTGCTGTTCTTGTGATTCTTGTCGAGTCGCGCCGCTTCGCGAAACTCTTGCACCGCGCGGTCATAGTTCTTTGTCTCCCTATACATGATGCCCAGGTCGGTTCGCACGTCCGGGTTCTTGGGGTCGATGGCCAGGGCGCGCTCGTACGCGCCGATGGCCTTTTGGGGTTGGTGGGAATCAAAATAGAGGTTGCCGAGGGAGATGAGGGCCTGGAGATTCTGCGGCTCCCTTCTGACAAGAGCCTCGAGCTGACCGATCCCATCCTCGCTGGCCCCACGGGGAGCATTCTCTTCCTGTGGGCCGAGGCCCAGGGCCGCATTGCGATGCTCCTTCGAGTAAAACTCTATGCCGCCGATGGCCCCAGCGATGAAGCCGGCTACGAACGCCACGATGACCACGATAATGACCGATTCCTTCTTCATGCTTACCCGATGCGCTACAACGCGGCCATTCAAAGACCGGGACCTGCTATGGAGAAAAGGTGCGCAATCTCTACCTTACACCGTTTGCGCCTTTATTTCAATTGGGGGCCTTCCTTATTGGTAAGCGCCTTTCAGCCTCTTTCCGCCAGTGCCCCTTTTCTCCGGCTGCGGCTTTCTGCTATAATCGGTGATCATGCCGTTCATCGGGGACCTCCACATCCATTCCAGCTACTCAAGGGCGACGAGCCGGGAAATGACACCCGAAGGCATCTGGAAGTGGGCCCAGCTCAAGGGCATCAAGGTGATGGGAACAGGAGACTTTACTCATCCCGCATGGTTTGCCGAGCTAAGGAACAAGCTGGAGCCCGCGGGCAACGGTCTCTTTCAGCTCAAACGGAGACATCGTCAGGAAGGCGACGTGCCCCAGTCGTGCAGGGGGGAGGTCTTTTTTCTCCTCTCCTCGGAGATAAGCTGCATATACAGCAAGAACGGCAGGACGAGAAAAGTCCATTGTCTCGTCTTCATGCCGGACCTTGGCCAGGCGGCGCTTTTCAACCTATCCCTGGGAAAGATAGGCAACATCACGTCGGACGGCAGGCCTATCCTGGGGCTCGATGCCAAGCAGTTGCTCAGGATCACCATGGACGTGGCCCCGGAAGCCTTGTTTGTCCCGGCCCATGTCTGGACCCCGCACTTCTCCGTGTTTGGCGCTGCTTCAGGGTTCGATTCCATCGAAGAATGTTTCGAGGAATTGACACCCGCCATCCGCGCCGTAGAAACGGGGCTCTCCTCTGATCCACCAATGAACTGGCGCGTCTCTGCCCTGGACAGCCTTACCCTTATCTCCAATTCTGATGCCCATTCCCCGGCAAAGATAGGAAGAGAGGCTAACGTGTTCGACACGGACCTCTCTTACGGGGCCATCGTGGAAGCGATCAAGACAAGAAACGGCTTTCTCGGCACCATAGAGTTCTTTCCGGAGGAAGGCAAGTATCACTACGACGGCCACCGCGCCTGCAGCGTCTCCTACAGCCCTCAGGAGACGATAGCCCGCGGCTACTCCTGTCCCGCGTGCGGAAAACGACTGACCATCGGCGTGGCGCACCGGGTCGAGGCTCTGTCCGATCGACCGGAAGGCTTCAAGCAGCCCCTCTCGCCTCCTTACCGTTCCTTGATCCCCCTGGCAGAGATCCTTGGGGAGACCCGCAATGCCGGGGTCGCAAGCAGGGGCGTGCAGGAAGACTATGCGACCCTGCTTGCAGGCCTCGGCAACGAATTCAGCATACTCCTTGACGCGCCCATTGCTGACATCGAGCGCGCTTCTTCGCCTCTCGCAGCGGAGGCCGTAAAGAGGGTGCGGCAGGGACAGGTGCATATCAGACCTGGTTACGACGGCGAGTATGGGCGGGTCACCATATTCGATGAAAGGGAGAGGGCCGAGATAGCCGGGCAGGGGAGGCTGCTTTGAGAAACAATAGGGCGAACGGGCAATTGATCCGCCATGTCTGAAGTCCTCGAAGGCCTCAACGCATCGCAGAGAGAGGCTGTCCTGACAATAGACCGGCATGTGCTCGTGGTGGCGGGGCCCGGAACGGGAAAGACCCTCACCATCGTCAGGCGTATCTCGCACTTGATAGGCAGCGGCGTCGCGCCAGCCCGTATCCTTGCCGTCACCTTTACGAATCGGGCAGCCCGGGAGATGCGCCAGAGGATAGGCGCGCTCATGGGGTCGGAAGGAGACGGCGTCTTTGCCGGCACGCTCCATCTCCTCGGATTGAGGATACTAAGGGACTGCGGCCTCGAGCCTGTCCTCTGCACCGGGGAGGAGCAGATCCGCATGGTGGAATCAGCGGCATGCTGCTCGACGGCCGCGGCCAGACAGATGATAGAGAGAATGTCGCGGGCGAAGAGCCTTTTCGAGACGCCTGACGAAGACACGGCAAGGGCCATCGAAGGGTACACCAGGATGCTCAGGGAGAAAGGCATGTGCGATTTCGATGATCTCATCACCATGCCCCTTGACCTGCTCGAGGCCGGCAAGGCCGCCTATGGGTTCGAGCATATCATCGTCGACGAGTATCAGGACATCAGTCCCGTGCAGTGCCGGCTGTTGAGTCGCCTGGCCGGAGACAGGGCCAGGGTGTGCGCCGTAGGGGATTCGGATCAGGCTATCTATGCGTTCAGGGGCGCGGACATAGAGAACTTCCTCAATTTCGGACGCGACTATGAGGGCGCCTTCACGGCAATGCTGCGGGAGAACTACCGGTCTACCAGGGTGATCGTCAATGCTGCCGACAGTCTCATACGGAACAACCGGCGGCGGATAGAGAAGGAATTGAGGGCAACGGGGGAGACCGGAGGGCCTGTCCGCATCGTCTCCGTGCCGGATGAAAGGGCGGAGGCGGAGTTCATCGTGCGCGCCATCGAAGAGCGCATGGGCGGTACCAGCCTTTTTCGCTTGAGCGGGAAGGGGCCAACAGACTACGTCGGGGGCATCCGGTCTTTTTCCGATTTCGCCGTTCTTTTCAGGACAAACGGCCAGGCGAGGGTGCTTCGGGAGGCTTTCCAGGAGTGGGGCATACCCTGCCAGGTGGTCGGAGAAAAGATGCCTCTGAGGCGAAAGGCGCTCATCGAGAAGCTCCGCGTCTATGTCGAAAGCCGGCAGGAGAGCCTCGATCTGGAATGGGTCATGGCAGAGGTGTGTGCCGATGCCTCCCTATCTGCATCGGAACGGGCGATCCTATCGAATCTCGGCGCTGCCTATGGAGGCCTTCCCCTCGAGGCCGCCCTTGGGCGAGTGATCGACGAGCTGTCTGTGCTCGGCAACGCAGACGCCTTCGACCTTCGGGGCGACGCGGTGGCTCTCATGACCCTGCATATGGCAAAAGGTCTCGAATTCAAGGTTGTCTTTGTGGCGGGTGTGGAAGAGGGCCTGATGCCCTTCGCTTTCGGCAGGGAAAAGGGGGACATCGAGGAAGAAAGGAGGCTCTTCTACGTGGGTATGACGCGGGCAAAAGAGGAGCTTCTTATCGTCCACGCCAGAAGGCGCCTCCTGTATGGTCATGCCTTGAGCGGATCGCCTTCCCCTTTCCTTTCTGAGATCCCCGAGGCCCTCGTCCGAAGGGAATCTGTCCCGGACAAAGGCCGGAA
>CAYZAF010000498.1:0-2276 GCA_964476435.1 uncultured Syntrophaceae bacterium | reverse complement strand
CAATGGAGTATACGACGGTCGTCGCGGCGACGGCGAGCGACACGGCCCCTCTCCAGTACCTCGCCCCGTTTTCGGGCTGCTCGATGGGCGAGTACTTCAGGGACACGGGCCGCCACGCGATGATCGCCTACGACGACCTCTCGAAGCACGCGGTCGCGTATCGGCAGCTGTCACTCCTCCTGCGGCGTCCTCCCGCGCGGGAGGCCTACCCCGGAGACATCTTCTACCTTCACTCACGGCTCCTTGAGCGGGCATCCAAGTGGGACGATGCCCATGGAGGCGGGTCGCTGACGGCCCTTCCCATCATCGAGACCCAGGCGGGTGACGTCTCGGCCTATATCCCCACCAATGTCATCTCCATCACCGACGGACAGATCTACCTTGAGCCGGAGCTTTTCTATTCAGGCAACCGGCCTGCCATAAACGTGGGGCTCTCGGTTTCCCGGGTGGGGGGCAACGCGCAGGTGAAAGCCATGAGGCAGGTGGCGGGCCGCCTCCGCATGGATCTCGCCCAGTACCGGGAGATGGCGGCATTTGCGAAGTTCGGGAGCGACCTCGACAAGAGCACCTTGGCGCTCCTTGCGAGGGGGGCGAGGCTTCAGGAGCTGCTCAAGCAGAACCTCTACACGCCGTACGCCGTGGAGAAGCAGGTAGTCCTCCTCTTTGCGGGTACGAACGGGTACACGGATGGCTACCCCGAGTCCGACGTGGGCCGGTACGAATCGGAGATGCTCGCCTACATGGAGAAGGAGGGCAAAGACGTTTTGGGCGCCATACGGGACCAGAAAGCGATCGATGCAGCGACGGAAGCCGCGTTGAACAAGGCCTTGGCCAGGTTCAAAGAGATCTTCAAATAAGGGGCAGCCATGGCCACGCTGCGCGACGTCAGGCGAAAGATAGGGAGCATCAGAAGCACCCAAACGATCACGAGGACCATGCGGATGATCTCCGCCTCGAAGCTCAGGCGTGCTCAGGACGAGCTGGAAAGGGTGAACGGCTACGCGGTGCGGATGGAGGAACTCTTGAGGAGGATGGCGAGCCGCCTGCCGGATGCGGTGAGCCCTTTGCTTTCCGAGCGGGAGGAGATCAAGAGGGTGCTCCTTTTCCCCATTGCCTCCGACCGGGGTCTCTGCGGCGCCTTCAACCTCAATGTGGCGGGAGCGGTGGAAAGCTTCATGGAGGAGAGTAGGACAAAGTACGAGCAAATCGGCGTTTATCTCGTGGGAAGAAAGATCAGGGACTACCTCAGGCGACGGGGCATACGGGCAGTAAAGGAATGGGTCGACATGAAGACAATGGGCCTTGAAATGGCCGGCCAGGCGGCCACCGACCTTACCGGCCTCTATCTTGCGGGCGAATTCGATAAGGTCTATCTCATCTACACGCACTTTCATTCGGCCCTGAAGCAAGAGGTGCGCTTCGAGGAGTTCCTGCCCCTGAAGGCGCCTCCCTCACAGGAGGCAATCGATTATCTGTACGAGCCGGATGTCCAGTCCATCGTGGACCGCTTCATCCCCCACTTTCTTTTGACGAAGATCTATTTCGCCCTCGTCGGGTCGCAGACCTCGGAGAATGCGGCCCGAATGGCGGCAATGGAGAACGCGACGAACAACTGCGGTGAGATGATCGATCATCTCACTCTCGTCTATAACAAAACACGGCAGCAGAGCATCACGAACGAGATGATGGACATCGTGGGTGGTGCGGAAGCATTGCAGAGCACCTAAAGGAGGGCGAGCGCAATGAGTGCGGAGGTAACGGGGAAGGTCGTGCAGGTCATAGGGACGGTAGTGGACGTGAGCTTTCCGCCGGAGAGCCTTCCACCCATCTACGGGGCCATATACCTGACGAATCCCACGATCAATGACAGACAGGAGAACCTCATTCTCGAAGTGGCGCAGCACATAGGCGACGCCACAGTCCGATGCATCGCCATGGAGACCACGGACGGCTTACGGAGGGGGCAGGCCGCCCTCTACAAGGGGGCGCCGATCACCGTTCCGGTTGGAAAAGAGGTGCTGGGGCGCGTGCTCAATGTCGTCGGTGAGCCTGTGGACTCCATGGGCCCGGTCGTCACCACGCAGCACTATTCGATTCACCGTCCCGCTCCGGCGCTCGTCATGCAGAACACGAAGATCGAGCTTCTCGAGACGGGGGTGAAGGTCATCGACCTGCTTGAGCCCTACCCGAAGGGCGGCAAGGTGGGTCTCTTCGGCGGTGCGGGCGTGGGCAAGACCGTCATCATCATGGAGATGATCCACAACATCGCCATGCAG